>JAKSDM010000471.1 GCA_022360135.1 Pseudanabaenales cyanobacterium
GGGGGGGATCAGAGTTCAAAGTCCCCCAGAATTGATGCTGCTGGCGAATTATTTCGTAATATCGTCAGAACATCTGAAGGTCTCCTAAATCCCCCAACTTTGGGGGACTTTGAGGATCTGCTCCCCCAGAATTGGGGGCTGGGGGGCTTCAAAAAACCCCACTTCGGCGTCAATATTTCCAAGTGTTAAATTCGCCAGCAGCATCAGAATTGGGAGATTTAGGGGGCCGAAATAACTCCAACTCCGACTTGTATGTGCACGGTAGCCCCGAGAGAGAGGGACTTTGCCCCTAGCCCCCAATCCAAAATCTAAAATCTAAAATCCAAAATCCTCTATGTCTAACCACCTTCCTCAAATCCAAGGCGTCATCTTCGACCTGGACGGCGTCTTGACCGATACAGCGGAATTTCACTATCAAGCTTGGCAAAAATTAGCGGATGAAGCGGGTTTGCCCTTCGACCGAGAGGCTAATGAAGCGCTGCGAGGTCTATCTCGACGGGAATCGTTGATGCAGATAGTGGGCGATCGCAGCTTCTCGGAGGAGACGATTCAGGCGATGATGGATAAGAAGAATGGTTACTATGTGGACCTGATCCAGAACATTACCTCAGCAGAGTTGTTGCCGGGTGCGCTGGCGTTGCTGGATGAACTGCGGCAGGCAGGCGTTAAGGTCGGTATTGGCTCAGGCAGCAAAAATGCCCGAACGATTATCGACAAACTGGGCATTGCCGATCGACTTGACGCGATCGCAGATGGTTATAGTGTCAAAAATTCTAAACCTGCTCCCGATGTGTTCCTCCATGCAGCCAGTTTGTTAGAACTTGAACCCAGTCAATGCGCCGTGGTTGAAGATGCAGGCGCTGGAGTGGCGGCGGCGTTGGCGGCGGGTATGTGGGCTATCGGGCTGGGTCCGGCTGAACGAGTTGGGGCGGCGCATATGGTGCTGCCCAGCTTGGATGGCGTCACTTGGACGGATCTTCAGGCAAAGTTGGCCCAGGCTAAGCCCTGCTAATCAATGGCTTAGCTCGATTGATGCAAAAAAACATGCCCCTTCTATCCCATAAGCGGAATTTCCCCCCCGGCTGAAGTCTACAAAGTCGATGGATCAATTCCAAATTCCTTGAGCTTTTCTGCAAGGCGATCGGCCCGTTGTTTTTCCTGTTCGGCCCGTTGTTTTTCCTGCTCGGTCCGTTGTTTTTCCTGCTCGGTCCGTTGTTTTTCCTGCTCGGCCCGTTGTTTTTCCTGCTCGGTCCGTTGTTTTTCCTGCTCGACCCGTTGCTGTGCGGCTTCTTCGGGTAGCAGTATCAGATTGCCCTGGGAGTCATAGAGTCGCAGCCACTGACAGTTTCCCGTCATCGGCTCGCGGTCAAGAGCGCCTTCCCAGGCGCCAAACCAAAGCCCCAGAGTCTGGCACCACAACCAGCCCTGTTCGTTGGCTGACAATGGCTGATACCCTTGGGCTAAATCCAAGCGCCAGCCGGCCAAGGAACTGGGGTCAAATGGGTCAAATACAAAGTAGTCAGGCGTCTTAAAAACCCGTTCATAGAGATCTTTTTTAATGCCTTTGTCTATTGCGGCGGTACTGGGTGAAAGTAATTCTACGATCACGTCAGGATAACGACCGTCTTCTTCCCAAACGACCCAGCCCTGTCGCTCGCGATCGCTCTCCACCCCCAGTACGGCAAAGAAGTCGGGACCCCGGAAGTCGCGGTTCATGGCCTGAGTACGGCTGTAATAGACAAACATA
>JAKSDM010000974.1 GCA_022360135.1 Pseudanabaenales cyanobacterium
ACGATAGCCAATCGCCCCTGCTTCAATCCCCTTCTCTTCATACTCATCTCCCTGAAAGAATTTGTAGGTCTCGCTTTCTGGAATGACGAACCCCTCCCGTAAAACCGTCCACAAATCCGCCGCCACTGCTTCCCAATCCCGATCGCACGCCGTCGCCAAAGTTGCCAAATCGAAACGGTTGCCGACGCACGCCGCCAGTTTCAAAACTGCCTGCGTAGCATCCGGCAGTTTCCGCAACCGCCTCACCATAAATTCCACCACGTCGTCCGTCAGCGCTAACCGTCGCACCCTTGCTAGATCGCACTGCCAGTAGCCTGCCTCGGCGTCAAAGGTAATCCAACCCTCCTCGTACAACCCTTGCAAGAACTGCGTTGTAAAGAACGGGTTGCCCTGGGTTCTTTGATAAACCAACTCAGAAAGCGGCGTCGCAACTACCGTCGAACACAACAACGTATCGGCTACCAAACACGCGATGTCTTCTTCCCCTAAACGATTCAGGGTCAAGGTATTGATGATCGCCCCCTGCTTTTTTAGCTCGTCTAACGCCAACATCAAGGGATGGGTAGCGGATACTTCGTTGTCGCGATAGGCTCCCACAACGAGCAAATACCCTGCATCTGACTCACTCGCCAGCACCTTCAGCAGATTCAGTGAGGCTGAATCCGCCCACTGTAAGTCATCCAAAAAGATCACTAAGGGGGAATCTTTAGTCGTGAAAACGCGTACGAATTTGCCAAAAAGCAAGTTAAAGCGGTTTTGGGCCGCACTGCCCAATAGTTCCGGCACAGCTGGTTGCTTGCCGATGATGCGCTCCAGCTCCGGAATCACCTCAAGGATGACCTGTCCGCTGGCGTCAACAACGTCCAGGATTTTTTCTTTCCAAGTCGCAAGGACAGCGTCGGATTCTCCCAACAGTTGCTCCATCAAACGGCGGAAGGCTTGCACAAAGGCGGAGAAGGGAACGTTGCGGTTGAATTGATCGAATTTACCTTGGATGAAGTATCCTTTCTGGCGGGTGATGGGTTTGTGGACTTCCCTAACAACCGCTGTTTTGCCAATCCCTGAAAAGCCGGCGACGAGCATTAACTCAGATTTTGGATTGCGGATTTTGGATTTTGGATTTTGGCGGGTGTTGCCGGATACTCGCTCAAAGGCTTCCAGAAGCGTTTGTACTTCTTTTTCCCGGCCGTAGAGTTTTTCGGGAATCAGGAAGCGATCGCAGGCGTCCCGCGCGCCTAATTCAAATGTAGTAATGGCTCCCGTCGCTTCCCATTGTTGTAGACAGATTTCTAAGTCGTGCTTGAGTCCCAACGCACTCTGATAGCGGTCTTCAGCATTTTTGGCCATCAGCTTCAAGAAAATCGCCTGCACCATTGCCAGGCTCCCTGGCCGACTTACCTGGGAAAATGTGACGGGATGGGCCATGTGGCAGTGCACCAGTTCCATCGGATCGGGGGTCGGAAAGGGGAGTTTTCCCATTAGCAATTCGAAGAGCGTGACGCCGAGAGAATAGAAATCCGTGCGATAGTCGATTCCCCGGTTCATCCGCCCCGTCTGTTCGGGAGAAATGTAGGCGAGGGTGCCTTCGAGCACATTGGGGTTGGCAAGTTGTGGTTGTTCTTTGGGCAATAGGCTAGCAATGCTGAAGTCGATCAGCTGAATTTGTCCAGTTTCTGGGTGGATTAGGATATTGCTCGGTTTGATGTCTTTGTGAATAACGCGCTGCCCGATCAGATAGTGTAGCGCCTCCGCCAGTTGGATGGCGATCGCTAGTACCGCAGATACATCATGATCTCGTTGCCGCCAGTACGCTGACAGAGAGACGAACCCTTCGTCGGGCATCACCAGTGCGTACCCATTGCCACAGCGCTCCAGGGCTAGAGGGCTGACGATCGCGGGATGGTCCAGGTGGCGGGTGATCGCATACTGATTGCGAAACTGCACCAGTTCCTCAAAGCTAGGATGCTCATGGCGCAGCACCTTAATCACTACTGAATGCGACTGCTCTCTTCGCAATGCTCGGTATACCTCAGTCCGAGATCCCTTGGAAAGTCGTTCAACGATAGCATAGCCAGGAATGGAAGGACCGGGATTAGTGTCAGTGTTCATCGTCAAGACTGTCGGTTCAGTTTCGAGGAGGATAGTCAACTCATTGCCATCAGAGTTCCCTGAAATAGAGCGTTCTTACTGGCTAACTTGTTCTAGAAAATTGCAAAACAAGTTGATCGCCCGAGTCAATTCCTGATAAAAACTCGGCAACGTAAGTAGGTGGGGGCCGAAATCATCAGCTATGGAACTGAATGTAAATCAGGCTGCAATCCTTTGATAGCTAAGGGATTTGGCGATATTACAAAATTCAATTTAACAGAGTCTTTTAAGCTCTACCTACTTATCAAGATGGGCTTCAATCCGTCCCAGCTCTAAGCAGTGGTATAATTATTGCAAACTACATGGTGAAAACTCAGATAGATTTTCAAGCTTTGATACACCCCCTCGTCAATCACCCCCGGACAAATCCCAGGAACTTCGCTGCGAATTTGTTCCAAGAGATCTTGACGCCATTGCTCCAACTCCTCCAATTTTCGCAGATCCAGCAACATTTCAGCCGCCAGTCGACTGGTCGCCCGAGGCGTAAAGCAGATTGCTAGAATGGCCTTTATGAAGGGAATGACACCGAAGAAGCATCCCCATCGAAGCAGCGCTCAGTGGGGCCATGCTGAAAAAGTATCCTGAGTTTACCTGGAAGTATTTGGGGCGGCTTGTCAGGGCGCGGAGTTCAATCGAGGGCGCGAAGTCATGGCTGAGGTCGAACGCTGGAAGCCTCCTTAAGATCATGGAAAGGGCCAAGCAGATGAGGGCGAAAGGCGTTCTCCTTTCTCCATTTCCTTTTAGCCCCTGATGAGAAGAGATGGACTCCATCCAAGCAAAGAGGTTTACAATCAGCTGCCCAAGCGATCGCTGCGCCGGGAAACGGGTTTGATTAGCCTGGAAATCATCTCTCGTAAGCCTGGATATTTGCCCCTAATGCCCGGTAGGCAGGTTTGGATTCGGCTCAGGCTCTAGTGTATCCCAAGCCATCGCTTGTGGCAGATGAGGTTCGATAGCAGGCTGAACCGATTCGGCATGGGTCAAGCCTTGTACCGCCCCAGCTATATCTAACCCTATGGTTTGTCGCAACTGTTCAATAAACGAGGCGATCTTAGGGGCGGCGTCACTGTGCTGGGCGTCAATTACTGTAACATTCTGGACCTCAATATCCGGCACTGTAGACGACAGGGTCTTCAGCAGCACTTCCAACTTCTGCAGCAAGAAAATGTCCCGCGCACTCGCTCCAGCAGTTTGCCAGGATTCAGCTAGATGTTGAGTTCCCTCAACTTGGGCTTTACCCGCTTCGAGGATTTGAGCAGCATCCCCTCGGGCTTGGGAGATGGCGCGTTTGCATTCCGCCTCAGCCGGGGCGACTACATCCGCCTGCATCTGTTGCAGGACTTGTTTAATCCGCTCCTGTTGCACGGGTAACTCCGCCTGGATACGGGCCAAGGCTGAGGCAATCTCGGCTTCGGCCTCGGCGACCATGGCTTCCTGTTTCGTGATGGCGTCTTGAATTCGCCGCTCGGCTTCTGCTTTGGCAATCCCAATATCCCGGTCAGTCCGTCTTATAGAAGTGATTTTCTCATTCTCAGCGGTTTGAATTGCTGATTCAGCTTTCGCTTCAGCCTCGGCGATCCGGGCATCCCGCAGTAACTCAGCCTGTTGCTTACGGCCAATCGAATCTAGGTAGCGAACATCATCCGAAATGTTTTGAATTTTTAGGGTGTCCAGCACCAAACCGAGTTTTTCCAGGTCATCTTCCGCTTCATCCAACAAACTTTTGGCGAAAGCGATCTTGTCTTCATTGACCTGTTCGGGGGTTAGACTGGCGAGAACTCCTCTCAGATTCCCCTCCAGGGTTTCTTTGGCCATTTGTTCAATCTCTTGACGACTCTTGCCCAATAACCGCTCAATGGCATTGTGGATCGTGGGTTCCTCGCCCGCAATTTTGATGTTGGCCACCCCTTCCACCGTCAGTGGAATACCGCCTTTAGAATAAGCATTGGCCACCTTGAGATCGATGATCATGTTGGTCAGATCCATGCGTAGCGCCCGCTCTAATAGTGGCGTCCGGATACTGCTGCCGCCTTTCACCAAACGGTATCCCACCTTACGCTGGCCATCAATTTGGCGTGAACTACCGGCAAAAATTAGCACCTCATTGGGCTGACAGATATAGTAAAGGTTGCGAATTACCAGAAATCCGGCCCCGACGCCTAGCCCCAAAACCCCCAGTAATGCGATGATAGCTGGCATTAGTCGTCTCCTTGGCGTTGCTGAATGGAAGTATGATTTTGCAGAATTTCAAACGAACTTTCAAGAGTTTTAGCCTTTGATTCATCCCTAGAATCAGCAACGCCGTCGTCTCCTTCATGACCGTTACGACGGTTAAGCGTGCCGATGAGATCAATTCCCAGGGTTTGGTCCACCCGATCCAGGAATTGGCGAACGATTTCGGGATAGACATTGACTAAGCTAGCTATAGATGAACCATCGCCTTTGTCAATCACGTTCACCCGGTTCAGATGCACTCGGCTGGGAATCTCTGCTGCTTCTTTCAGCACCATCTCAATCTGCTGAATCAAGAAAACTTCGGCGGCGTCGGCGCCCGTTTCTCGCCATACCTGGGACAACATCTCATTCACTAGGGCGGCCGCTTTAGCATTTTCGATCAACCCTGAAGCCGCCCCTTTTGCCTGCAGTTCCCTGGCCTGACGCTGGGCCTCCGCCGGGAGCACTTCATCGGCCTCTAATCGCAACCGCTCTAGTTCCGCCCTTACGGTCTGAAGTTCCTGTTCCGCCCGGGCTCGAGCTTCCTTTGCAGCTGCTTTTGCGCGTTCTTCCGCCGATCTTGCCTGCTGTTCTAGCTCCGCCTTAATTTTGCGCAATTCGTTTTGTTTCTGTTGGATGACGGTGAGGGCTTGGGTTTTGGCCACTTCAGCCCGTTGCTGGCAATCGGCCTCGACCCGCTCAGCCTCTCCCATGGCCTCCGCTTCAGCAATTTCCGCATCCCTCACAATATGGGCAATCTGTCTGCGGCCAATGGATCTGAGATAGTCGACATCATCTGCGACGCTCTGAATTTTGAGGGTGTCTAGATGCATTCCTAGTTTGGTTAAGTCGCGGGAAACATCTTGAGCAATGCGTTCGGCGAATTTGAGTCGGTCTTCATTCACTTGTTCTGGGGTGAGGGTGGCGACTACGCCCCGCAGGTTGCCTTCAAGGGTTTCCTGGGCCACTCGTTTGATCTCAGAACGATTGTGTCCCAAAAAGCGCTCGATCGCATTGCCGACAATTGCTGGATCGCTGGAGACCTTAACATTGGCGATCGCTTGAATATGTAGCGGCGTTCCCCCCTTGGAGTAGGCATTGCTAACCTCCACTGGAACCGGCATGGTAGTCATGTCCATGCGTTCAACTGTTTCCAGAATAGGGATAGCTATCGCTCGGCCGCCAAAAATCACTCGATAGCCGACTTCCTGTCCATCTGAGGTGCGATGCTTACGACCTGAGAGGATCAAGATCTCGTTCGGATTACAGAGGCGCAGGAAACTCCTGAGAAACCAAACGATTAAGATAACACCAAAGATAGACAAGGCGATCGGCAAGCTAGCCAAATGAGTCGATCCTGGTTTCTCTTGGGGTTGAACCTTAGGATTTGCTGGGACTTGAGCCACCTTCACCATGTCCCCATCCTGAACAACGGAGGATTGGAAGTTCGTTTGCACGTTCATTGTTTCATCTGTTTTCTACAAACTGGATCGATAGAGCAGAGCCACAGTCTTGCTAAATTCACGGAGTGAATGTCATACATAAAACACAGTTAGGCATTGGGTGATGGGTCTAGCGTATCCATAGAGACAACCCACAGTCGATTTTGCTCAGTCCCCACTACCCATACCTTGTCACCCTGGGCAAACCCCTGAGAATCATTGGTAAAGGCGATAAAATCCACCATTGAGCCCTTGAGCTTCAGACGGACTTTGCCTTTACTGGTGGAATCGAAGGGAACTTCCACGGTCCCAGTGAGTCCTGCTAAATCAGCAGAACGGACTAAGCTATCGGCTTGTCGTTGTCGAAGAAATAGGAGTATTCCTGACATTGCAGTTCCACACAGTATTCCCACGCCTGTAGCGACAACGGCCACACCTAGGGGGAAGAGGGGTGGCTGAAATCTGGACAATAAGAGTCCGGTGAGGCCGAAAAAACAACTGCCAAACGTCCAGAACTTGAGACTCTTGACAATGCTAAGCAGCGGCGGCCCGTCTGCTTTACCCCGATGCTTTCGCTTCGTCTGTCCTGGACAGGGTGTTTTCGGCCCCTCTCCCTGATCGACCAGCTCCAAATCAGTGTCCGCCTCAAAGTTTAATTCAACGCCATCCAATCCACTGAGTGCGGCGAGGGCAACGAAGATTCCGCCAATCATGAAACTAAACCAGTAAATCGATGGCATGGATGCAAAACTCTATACGGAATATCTCAATCTTAGATACCCCATCTACAGCCTGACCAAGATTTGCCGGATTACATTTATAGTTTGTTACACATGCATAGGCTGTGGTCAACGGCGAATACGGCGTGATTACCCTTTGGCTTAATCGTCTTGATAACAGTGATTACGTCCCCCAAACGCGATCGCTCGCGATTAAAATACGCTGATAAAGTCATCAAGACTTCCAAGAATCTGTAAAGATTAGCAAAATCTACCTAAACTTTTTGCAAAGATCAGCTGATTAAAAATCTTAGATTAAGATATTGCCGTATCGCAGTCTATTGTAAACATATGCATTGCCAATAAATCGTTTATAAAACACTTTTTTGTACACACTTTATTTTGTACACACTTTATTTATTTTGTACACACTTTAAACGTAATTAGCATGGCGATCGTAATGTTTAAACAGGCAACTTATACCGAGCAATTACAGATCAGGTCCACGCACTTTATAGCTTGCCAAAAAAATCATTTCTGTATTGTATCAGCCCTTGCCGATTGGAGCAGGGAAACAATCTGCTGTTATCAGACACTGTATAACTTAATAAAACCCAAGTAATTTCAAAAAATCCAATATAAAATCTAATATAAAATCTAATATAATTATGATGTAAAAATCAGATCTCTATCATCTTGCTTCCTTTACAGATCTTAGGAAATAAGGGTTGTCTATTTTTTATCAACAGGGCGCTCTAGAATCTACCTAAAAGAAGCGAGTAAGAAAAGAAACGAGTAAGAAGTTAATAGACTGTCTGATCTCTCTAGTCTGCTAATGGAGTATTACAGTTTTTGGTTTTACAGTTTTTGGTTTTCGTGCCTGTGGGATTTTTGTCACTTGAATGAAATGGCTCCAAAAGAAATTTGCTGATTTATACCAATTCTTTTTGAACCTGCACAGAATGGAATTTTATCCAGCGGGGCTTTGGCTCAGCTTATTCTGTGCAACCTCATATGGAATTGGTATTAAGTGGATAAGCAAGTTGAACAGTAAGTGAATCATTGAGTCAATTAGATCGATCGCTAGCACTTTAATTCCTCATCCTCAGTTTTCCTTATCCCAAGCTTTAGCCAAAGCTCTTGTCTGTCAGTGTTTTGCTAATTTGTTAGAGTTGAAAACCGAAAAATGGAACTTATAACCTGGATAGATTGATAACTTCGTCTAGCCAATTATCTGGCATTCGAGGGTTCGAAGTTTCAAATAGAGGATTGATCATCAAAATTGCTTGGCGCCATGCAAGTTGCGATAAGAAATCAATATTGTTCGCCTGACTATTTATAACAAATACTATCTCCTCTCTTCTTTAAATTAAGAAGATTAGGGAATTTCAATATAAACATTTAACCAGAGATTTAATATGAGTTCCCTTAAAAAAGATACAGATTTTCAGGCAATGCTGACTCAGTTATCTATTGGCTTAATAGAGTCAACGGCAGTGAGTTATCAGGTAGGAAGCATTGATGAACTGAAAAGGCAGATTCAGGCTTGCAGCCAAACAAATGTTACAGGCCACTTAGATTTGAGTATTCAAGCAGCCCAAGTCCCACAGTGGAGTTTGTTTTTCCGCATGGGCTATCTGATTTGGGGAAGCAGTGAAGCCCATCCAATTCGCCGTTGGCGTCGGCAACTGTTCCAACTTTGTCCACAATTAGCGATCGATCCTATCCCTCAGCAAAAGTTAAATGATTATCAACTTTGGGGGTACCACTCCTTAGCAGAATTGGTGAAGCAGAGAAAAGTCTCGTGGCAGCAAATGAGAGCTGCTGTTATCGGCAACCTGGTGGAAATCTTGTTTGATATCATTCAGTGGGAAAAACTCCGCGATCATTCAGCTCTAGAGCTGACCTCTAAGTGGTTTCCTCAAGACCCGATTGATCCAACACTGGCGCTGATTCAAACTGAGCCAATTTTGCAGCAAGCAAGCCAAGCTTGAAATGTCTGGCGACAGGCAGGACTGGAAGATTACTCCCCAAACTTAGCTCCCATCATTTGGGATGCAAAGGAATTACAACGACAGACTTCAACGATTATCTACCAGAACCTGACCACTCAATTAGATAGC
>JAKSDM010001323.1 GCA_022360135.1 Pseudanabaenales cyanobacterium
GCTAGCAACAATTCTTGAACTTGGGCAGACTGAGTAGTGACAAACTGTGGGAGGTTAGCCTAGAGTGAGGGTTTTTAAGGGATGTAAGGTTTAGATCTGTCGTACAGTTCATCGCGTTTCCTATTGCTCCTACTTGGCAAGAGAGTTTCACCCCAACTATGGCTGCGGGCTTAAAATCATCAACGCTAGAACTGTTGAAACGCTTCAATCGGGCGTTTCCTAAGTTTTATGAGCAATTTGTAAGCAGTGACATTCAACTTCAAAATCTGAGATTAGCTTATCAACTCTACAAACGTCGACAAGCTGTGATTGATCTAAGACCAGAGGGTAACCGAAGCGCGTTACATTTCTCTTACCGCAACCAGTCGTTTCTGTTAAGTGATATTTTTGGGGTGTTGGCGGCTTATGGGCTCACCATCCACAATCTCAGCCTCTATGGCCAGATTTATCCCCCCATGTTGGTGTTCATCAAGCTGTTGGTTTCTCGCGGCGGTAAAGTCTTACCTGAGAAAACAGCCGACAATGTCTGCCGAGCTATTCGGGAAGCCTTAGCCGGACGGTTTGAAGTTGAGGAAATGCTGACAGTCGAATTTAATCTCGATGCTGGCTTGGAACAGGTCGAAACGGAATTTTATGTCGATCCTGTGTTTCATCTGCCAGCCCTTTTGATTGAGGCGGATAACCAGCCAGGTCTTTTCTATAAAGTGATGTACGCCATCTGGCAGGAAGACCTCTTGGTGGTCAATGCTAATCTGCTGGTTTGGCGTGGACGCACCCGTCTAATCCTCTATTTGTTAGGGCCTAATGAAAGTTTGATTCCTGAATATCTGGGCCAAAAAATTGCCGAAGGCATTCGATATCGACTGCTAGGAACCCAATAAGCCAATTTTTGAGATCCCAACGATACTTAGAGACGTTGCCTGCAACGTCTCTATGAGCAAAGTAACAGCTTATCCGAACGGTATTTGCACCCCGACCTTCGATATGCTTGCCGCCAATTCCCTAACCCCTCGCCGCCATCTGCCCAGCCACCTCCTGGAGCGCTGAGAAGGGGGCCTGGTAGAAGTATTGGCGACGGAATTGCTCTTCTTGGATCGCCTCAAGAAATTGACTCACTGCTGTTTGGGCGATTTCCGCCTGGGCCAAAGAAAAGGCGTCAGAAGTCGGCTGGATTTGTACCCTCTGGTCTGAAGATGACACTTTGAAGCCAAGCTGACTGAGACTTTGGAGCCCC
>JAKSDM010000948.1 GCA_022360135.1 Pseudanabaenales cyanobacterium
AATTGTTAAGCGCTTCCAACGGGTTTCTGAGCCCAAGCGTCGCTATGAGCAATTACTCTGGTACGCCAAGCGGTTGCAGAGTTTCCCCGAGTCTGAGAAAGTGCCTGAAAATAAGGTTCCGGGCTGTGTTTCCCAAGTTTACATCCTGGCTCATTTGCGAGATGGCGGCAAAGTAGAGTTCCAAGGGGACTCCGATGCGCTGATTACAAAAGGATTGGTCGCCCTATTATTCGATGGCCTGAATGGGTTAACCCCAGCAGAAATTATCGAACTCTCGCCTGATTTCATTAAAGAAACTCAGCTGGATGTCAGCCTGACGCCCTCCCGCGCCAACGGCTTCTACAATATCTTCAAGATGATGCAAAAGAAAGTGCTGCCCTATCTGCCCTCAACTGAGCTGGAAACAGCTGTCCCTGAATAAGGGTAGGATGTGGCGCACTGTTTATGGGTGAGTAGATCAGGGGTATGTGATGGCCAAAGACTATCCCAGGGATCTAGTCGGTTATGGTCGTACGCCACCTGACCCCAAATGGCCTGGCGCGGCCCGCCTAGCGCTTCAGTTTGTGATCAATTATGAGGAAGGCGGGGAGAACTGCATCCTCCATGGCGATCCCGTCTCGGAGGCGTTTCTCTCTGAAAGCGTTGGGGCGACGCCGCTGGCGGGGGTCCGTAACCTGAATATGGAGTCGATGTATGAATATGGCAGCCGGGCTGGGTTCTGGCGACTCCATCGGTTGTTTACCCAGCGTCGGATTCCAGTCACTGTGTATGCTGTGGCGATGGCGATGGAACGCAATCCTGAAGCGATCGCGGCCATGGTCGAAGCCGATTGGGAAATTGCCAGCCATGGTTACCGCTGGATTGATTATCAATATGTGGGCGAAGCGACAGAACGAGAACATATCCAGACAGCGATCGCGATTCACACCCAGGTTGCGGGCAACCGCCCGCTCGGCTTCTATCAAGGACGGGTGAGCCCGAATACCCGACGGCTGGTGGTCGAAGCAGGGGGATTTCTTTATGATGCCGACAGCTATGCAGATGACTTGCCCTATTGGGTGTATGACTACGGCAAACCCCATCTGGTGATTCCCTACACTCTGGACAACAACGATATGCGGTTTGCCGCTTACCAGGGGTTCAACTCAGGGGATCAATTTTTTGCCTATCTGCGAGACGCCTTTGATACGCTCTACACCGAGGGAGCATTTGCTCCCAAGATGATGAGTGTGGGCTTGCACTGTCGGTTAGTGGGTAGACCGGGACGAACGGCCGCCTTAGCCCGATTCCTAGACTATGTGCAGCAGCATGAAATGGTATGGCTCTGTCGTCGGATTGACATTGCCCGCCATTGGTATGAATATCATCACAAATTGGTGGAGGTACGGAAAATATAGGGTTCCAGGGCTCAAAATGGAGGTCCATAGAGCTTGAAACGATTCCCCGTCAATAGTCGATTGACAGAGTGCCACCTTAAACCCTCTCTTTCCCCCTGCTCCCTCTGCTCCCCCCGCTCCCCCGCTCCCCCTGCTTTTTATTAATCCTCCCCTAGATATTGCCAAGCCTCATGATCATCAATCCCCAGTCAGTTCCTGATAGAACCGGGTCTAACTATCCTGAACCCTTCAAAGCTCGGGTCGCGGGTCGGAGTAAGAAGCGAGTCGGTAATGCGGCAGGCCTGAAAAACTTTGGCGTCAATTGGGTTACTCTAGCCCCCGGCGGCAGTTCCGCCCTTAGGCATTGGCATGAAAAGCAGGATGAATTTGTCTATATCATTGAAGGCGAACTCACCTTGGTAACCGATGCCGGTGAGCAGAGACTCCAGCCAGGGATGATGGCCGGTTTCCCGGCGGGCGAATCCAATGGTCATCATCTGGTTAACCGTTCGGAT
>JAKSDM010000481.1 GCA_022360135.1 Pseudanabaenales cyanobacterium
ATGCACGTCGGGCGAAAGCGGCGCCGGGTTTCCCTGCCTACTTATCCCTTTGCGCGCGAGCGCTACTGGAGGGAGCCGAGGCATTCTGTAGCCGCGTCGGCGGATGAAACCACCGGCAGCGCGCCAGTTGTGAACCCTGCGCCCGCAGGTCAAGATCGGATGCCTTCGACTTTGTTGTGTCGGCCAGTATGGAAAGAGTCGGCGGTTTCTGTCGATGAGGACAATTCCGAAACCTTCATCCGCCATGTGGTCCTGCTGTGCGGAAGTTTCGCGTCGCAGGCTGCGGTGATCGAGTCCAAACTGCCGGGCGCGCACTTCGCTGCTTTGCGCTGCGCCGCCGCCGATATCGCGGATCGTTTTGAGGACGTCAGTTGCCAGGCGTTTGAAACGATCAAGGCACTGCTACTTGAAAAAGCTGAAGGCAAAACCCTGGTCCAGGTGCTGATTGACAGCCAGGGTGAGGGACAGCTTTTGTCAGGTCTGGCGGGACTGGTTCAAACGGCGACGCTGGAAAACCCCGCAATTCTTGGCCAAGTCATCGAATTACGGCCGGATGGCGATCCGGCGGCAAAACTGCTTGAAAATCGCGCCCGAGCTGAGGATGTCCGGGTCCGCTATGTCGATGGCAAACGTACGATCCTTGCCTTTGAAGAGCTTACTGACTTGCCTGACGAGCCAGCGCTGTGTTGGCTGGATGAGGGCGTTTACTTGATTACAGGAGGCGTCGGAGCGCTGGCGTTGTTGTTTGCTCAGGAAATCGCTTCCAAGGCCGCCAATCCCAATCTCATTCTGGTCGGCCGGTCGGCGCTTAATGACCGGACGCAAGCCCGGCTGGAACTGCTCGCATCCGCAGGCGCCCGCGTGGCGTACCGGCAGGTCGATGTGGCGGACGAGTCTGCCGTCGCTCGCTTGATGGCAGGGATTCGATGCGATTTTGGGCGGCTGGATGGTGTGTTGCATACCGCTGGAACGATTCACGACAACTTTCTAGCGAGAAAACCAACCGCTGAATTCAAAGCAGTGTTGGCAGCCAAAGTGAAGGGTTCCGTGCTGTTGGAACGCGCGTCCCGAGAGTTGGCTCCCAAGCTGATCGTGGTTTTCTCATCGTGTTCGGGGGTGACTGGCAACCTGGGCCAAGCGGACTACGCTTCCGCCAACGCCTTTATGGACGCGTTCGCACATTGGCATTTGCTCAATTGCAGAGAGGGCGGTAGCCCAACACGCATCGTTTCCATCAATTGGCCGCTCTGGAAAGACGGTGGCATGCGTGTGGATAACGCAACGTTGGCGGCGATGCGTGAAAGAACTGGCTCCGTCCCCTTGGAGAGCGCCGCTGGCCTACAAGCGTTCTATCAAGCGATTGCCAGCGGGATTTCTCAAGTCATGATTCTATCTGGAGAAAAAACGCGGCTTCGTCAGGTCATCTTGCAAGGGAATGCAACGCAGTCCTTCAAAGACCGCCAAGAGTCGCTTATTTCCGTGGACGAAAAAGAACTTCGCGATCGCACGCTGGCTAAGTTGAAGTCGCTGCTGGGTGAAACCATCAATCTCGCTAAAGAGCGGATCGACGAGGATGAACCGCTTGAGAGTTACGGCATCGACTCAATTCTGGTGACGCAGCTAAATC
>JAKSDM010000097.1 GCA_022360135.1 Pseudanabaenales cyanobacterium
AAGCCACCTACGCGAGTAATTCGAGGGTCATTCTCATTTTTGAAAATAAGGCCCTGAGCTTCGTTATTTACCAGATGCTTAAGCTTGTCAGCATCCTTGACCATGGAGCGGAACTTCCAGATGCGAAAGGGTTTTCCTTTATAGCCACATCGAATTTGGCTGTATAAAACAGGACCAGGGTTATCAAGCTGAATCAGGATTGATAAAGGAATCAAAATGATGGCGGTAATCGCTAATCCCACAATAGCGCCTAGGATATCTAGGAGACGCTTAGCCTTGCTATTAACGGAGGGGTGAACTTTTTCTACTACTATTTCTTCTAGAACACTCTGGCGCACCTGGTTATTCTGAACACGATAATCCTTTAAGCTTTGCTTAAAAGCTTGCAAAGGACTCGAAAAGTTGGTGAGACTCGAAAAATTGGGAGAGCTTTGGGAGGTAGTAACCACGACTCGTTGATGACTCCAATGCAAATCTAGCGGACTCCCGCCTATGGTATGAGCCCTTTCCAAGCTGTAGCCAATAAAACGAAGTTGATTCGTTTAATCTTTAGAACTGAGTCAGGTTTATATGAAGTTAGTCAGGCGTTAGAAGAGACGCTTAGTTGAGGATAAAGTCGAATAATTGATGGGCCATCTCTAACTTGGTACAAGCATTGATTTCGAGTTTTTGTCCCACTTTGTCTAAAAAGATGGCTTGATTGTAAGTACTCCCAAATCCACTTTGAGGCTGATCGATAGGGTTGGCTGCGATCACATCCAATGCTTTCTGCTTAAGCTTTCGCAGTGCGGGGGTGACGATATCACCAGTTTGGGCGGCAAATCCAACCAGGGTTTGATGTGGTTTTTTCAAAGCGCCTAACTCGGCCACAATATCAGGTACGGGTTGCAGTTGCAGCAATGAGGGTAATTCTTGCTTCGGTAATTTTTTAAATGCTTGACTGGTTGGCCTAACATCTGCAACTGCTGCCGCCATGATTATCCAATCTGCCTGCGGTAAAGCTTCCAGCATAGCCTGACGCATTTCTTCGGCGCTTGTAACCGCAAGGGTTCTAATTCCTGAGGCTGGTTGCAATAGAGAATGCTCAATGGGGGCATGAATTAAGGTCACGGTGGCTCCCCGATGGTGAGCTGCTTGGGCCAAAGCGACACCCATTTTCCCACTGGAGGGATTTCCCAGAAAACGCACTGGATCTAGATGTTCACGGGTTCCGCCAGCACTGATTAGAACCTGCTTACCGGCTAAATCCCGCTGTCCCTGGGTATGGATAAGGGACTGAAGATGGGCCAAAATTTCTGATGGTTCGGCCATCCGGCCTGGTCCTATGCGATCGCAAGCCAACATTCCCGAACCCGGCCCTACCGTATGGTAGCGAGGGTCCAAACAAATTTGCCGCCAGTTCTGCTGCACGGATGACTGTCGCCACATGTCAGTATTCATAGCAGGGGCTAGTAGCACAGGACATTGGGAAGCCAGAACCGTATTGGTCAATAGATTGTCCGCCAAGCCATGAACCAGCTTTGCTAGCGTATTAGCAGTTAACGGAGCAATGAGGAAAACATCTGCCCATTCTCCGAGTTCGATATGGAGTGGACGGGCATGAACAGGCCGCCAAAAGTCCTGGTCTGTATAAGCCGGATGTCGACACAAGGTAGAAAAAGTTAGCGGTGAAATGAATTCCTGCGCCGCATTGGTTAAGAGAGTTCTCACACCCCACCCTGCTTTCGCCAGGGTTGAGGCAACTTCGCAAATCTTATAAGCGGCGATGCCTCCCCCCACGCCCAGTAGAATGCGGTTTGGTTGATTGGCCACTAATGTTCCATCACCCCGTTACGCCAATACTTAATTCTTACTCTTCGTCAAAGGATTCCAGATCGAGAAGATGCATGTATGAGGCGACCAATTCTGGCCGTTGAAAGGCGATCGCCCGCAGCAGGTGCCAATCTTTCAAACCTTCGAAGACGTTATCATAGGCATCTAGCTCTAAGCGTTTAGCCAACTCAGCCACAGCATCGAGAGTGATAGTAGAGATATCCTGCTCGGACATATTTAAGGTATTCATAGCCTTCCCCCTTATGCAGTTTAACTGCGTTCTCGCTGAAGAATCAGGCTTAATGAGGACAGATGCAGTTAACCTAACACTATCCTAAGTCTATATACGAGTTTTCAAGGGGGGATTCCCTACAAAATTTCGCAAAATTCCCTGATTAAGTTTAAAGCTTCAGGTTGAACCTCATGGCCCATAGTCAACTCGTAGTAGCGGACGGCAACCCCCTGAAGGGTTAATTCTTTCTGGGTCCGCTGGGCTATTGCCAGCGGAACAACCGGATCATGCTGACCATGAATGACCAGTACGGGGCAGATTGGAGATTCGATTTTCACCGGGGCGTGTAGGTAGCCGCTAAGCACAATCAATCCGGCCAGCGGTAGCTGTAGACCTACATCCAAAGTCATTGCCCCTCCCTGAGAAAAACCGGCCAGAATAGTTTGCGACAGGGGAATACCGACGGTCGGTTCTAGATTTTGTAACCAAGTCGTCAGAAGTTGACGACTCTCAGCCAAATCGGTTTGACTGACAAAATCAGGTTGGTTCTGGAAGTCATAACCGATTGGAAGTCTATACCACATCCGCCCCCCTGGTGCTTGGGGATGGGGAAAAGGGGCGTCAGGAAATAGCATCTGATAATCTGGCAAGTTCAAATAGGGTGCTAAACTTGCTAGATCTTGGGCATTGGCTCCCCAACCATGGAGAGCGACCAAGAGTTTCGCAGGCTTTTGCGCTGCTGAAGGGGTGTGGGTGATGGCGTGTAATGACAGAGTCCTACCTCCTAAATACGTTCGGGCTATTGCGATAGCGCTTTTACCTTTGATGTATCCTACTACCTGGGCTGCCAGGGCTATTTCATTTTCAAGCAGTTTTCGATTGGATAGTGTAGCGTTTTGTAGGGTCACAAACCGCGATCGTCGGCCTGAGTCAGAAGGCGATAATAGGATTGATTGAGACGATTGTGGTTGATAAATTTCCGCAGTTGAGCCCCCTGGAGATTGAGCAGATGCTGAATTTAGACGCTATTCAAATTCTTGACATTCCAGGCTGTCATCGACTGGTTACGGACGCATGCTAGGGATCAGCAGCAAATACATTTTTATATTTTTGGATGGGGTTGGATTAGGCGATCGCAGTCCTGATAATCCCTTCGCCCAGGATGCCATCACCCCTTTTCTAAGAGAACTGTTGGGGGCGCCTCTGTTGGCTGGATTAGAGGTGTATCGGCCCAACTTACTGCTCAAGCCGATCGATGCGTCGCTAGGCGTGCCCGGGTTACCCCAGAGCGCCACAGGACAGACAGCCCTCTATACAGGACGCAACGCCCCTGAGTTCCTGGGACGGCATCAGACTGGTTTCGCCAATGGGTCGCTACGGATTTTGATTGAAGAGAGCGGCCTGTTCAAACAGGTATTGGCTTTAGATAAAACAGCAACCCATGCCAACCTTTATTCACCCGGCTATTTTGAGGCGATCGCCCAGCGACGCCTGCGCTATTCTGTTGGGACCCTGCTAAATCTTACCGCTAACCTGCCGTTTCGAATGCAGACTGACTACGCGCAAGGGCAGGCTATTTATTGGGATATCACCGGAGATTTAGCCCATTACCGAGGAATTGACGCTCCCCCCATTAATCCGCAAGAGGCAGGACGGCGATTAGCAGCTTTAGGCTCGGGTTACACCGTTACCCTATTCGAATGCTATCTTCCCGACTTTGCTGGACATAGCCAAGATATGAATCAAGCCGTTCAAATATTGCAACGAATCGACACGTTTCTGAAAAGTGTGGTGTCTAATCTCCCTACTGAAATCACCCTGATTGTCAGTAGCGATCACGGTAACGTTGAGGATTTATCCACCAAGCGCCATACTTTGAATGCAGCGCCCCTATTAGCTATCGGACCTAACGCCTGGTTGTTCAAGCCAGTGGAGAATATCACTGGCATTACTCCGAAGATTTTGGAGTTGATACAGCTAAGCAGTTAGGCGTTTAATTTTAATGGGGCCGTAGAGCCTCATTGAAATCTATGGAGCAATTCCTGGGCTCGATCTACGAATCGAACTGCATCTGGATGAGAAGCCCATATCGGATCATCTTCAGACAGCACATCCTCTGAAAACATACTTTGAAATGTTTGCAAGGCAGGTGCAAAAACCCTATAGCTGTCCGCCGCCAGCCCCTGCTTAAGGCGCAATTCTAATTGATTTAGCATCTGCCGCACCAAAAACCAACGCACTTGCAAGGGAGGGTAAAGCATAATACACAGGGGAAATAGTTCCTGCTGAATTGCCGTGACATTGCCTTCTAAAACACTCAAGCACAGATAAATCTGGAACATTTCCACATCTCGGATGCTGGAAATCCGTATCCGTGGGTCGTTGAGAGAACCGCTGCGGCACTGATAATTGGGGTTGTTTTGGGCGACCTCAGTACAGATAGACTCTGCCAGACGGGTGGTTACGGGTAACAGTTCGCGCACGGCGACTAGGATCGGTGAATGATAATCATGCTTGGCAGCGGCGTCATAAGTGCGCTGTAGAGGTATATATAGATGGTCGTCCATCACTTTTAGGTAATTTTGGACTCCCCCCTGTTCACCGGGGTCAAGTTGTTCTAGAAATAACAGCCCCGTGTAGTGAAACTGCATACTCATGAAACCTAGAACACAGGGATCGGTGGCGGTGTAATAGCGTCGAATACGGCCACAGATAGGGGAAATCAAAACTGAAAATTGAGCTGGGGTCAATTTAGCTTGATAACTCTCTGCCGCCTGCTCAAATAGCGTGCGAGAATCCTCAGCAATTTTCCAGGGATCAATCAGGCTAGGACTGATGCGGTGTCGTTTAACTTCCGCTAATAAGAGTTCCTCAGTCTTAGACCAGGCTTGAGAGCTGGCAAATCTTAGATTGTCGAGTATTTTTTGGGCAGTTTGCTCTGGGCCTCTCTCCTGGGAGGGTGAGCTTTCCCAAGCCTGAGACAACAGAGTATTAACGTACTTCTTTGCCCATATTCCAGCCAGAGGTGGGCTAATCGATTGCTTCTCAGGTTCCATTATAGGCAGCTACACCGACGAGAATTCGCAAGCAAACAACGCTGAGAGGCTGCTTTAAAAGTTCTTTGCAACTTTCGGTTATCGGAGGTCTTGACCAAACCGCATGAAATCGCTGGAAACCAATAGTGACGATGATCTCGGCCAACTTTTAAAGCGAACTCTCAAATCTTGCGATATACCCTATTGTCTCTAGGAACACATCGCAACTTTGCAAGGGATCTTACCATATCGCTGGTCGAGGCGGCGCAAAAAGTAGTTGATACCTAGTTTTAGGATGGCCTAACGTTGTTCCCCTCTCCCCCCCAAAACATTCGCTCCCCATCCCCTTGCCTATATAGCAAGACCTTGCCGCGCCGAGAAACCTGAGGTTCAACTTTAGCCTATGCTCAAATTTTCTTAAATTCTTTTCTTTCGACATTTCAATATTGCTGCTGCATCTTCTTGAAAATGCATTCACTGTTATGCTTTTAGCTTCATCGCCATTTGAATGAGTATCGAGGGGCTAGCTATCGCGGATTGCTGGCGTAGTCGTCAGGTGAAGGGCCGCCTCTCGAATCGATTTGACATCGGCCTCGGACCAAGGGCGGGGCGCTTGGCAATGGTGGGCGATCAAGAGGCCCCATAATCCTTTAACAGTAAGAATAGGGGCCACTAAATTAGCCTTTATCTGCATCTCACGGAGAAAATCCAGGTGACAGGGATGAATAGGTGCGGTTTCCACATTTGCGATCGCCTGCACCCGGCCTTTCATGTACAAGGTAGCGTATTCCTCGTTAAAACAATCGTCGGCGCCCGTCGAGCCAAAAATCGACAAAGTCCTATCACTACACGATTCAAAAGTTACCTGTCCCTTCCAGTAACGGTAGAAGTAATAGAGCAAAACCCGATCAACCTGGAACTGCTCCCTCAGAGATTCCACTGTTGTTTGGACCAAGGTGTCTCGCTCAAGCGTTTGAGCGAGACGATCAGCCACCCTCCGCAGCCCTTCATCCGCAGAATAGGTTTCAGCAGAATCAGGAAACAAGTCAGAATCTGCAGATTCATTAAATTCGCCTCGGGATCTTGTGGAGGTCATAGACTCTGCTAGTTAATCTGACTTTACCTCTCCTACTCTAAATCTTTGATTTGCCTGTCTTTGTTTTGTTCAATATGCTTTTATATTTATCTGTACGGGGATCCACTTGAGCCATTCATCTATATTAATGCAACCTCTAGAACCCTGCTGGAATTGCTTACTTTAAGTTATTCACTCGAGTTAGCGCTAGCAACACAGAAACCAAAGTCTTACAGTCCAGTTTTGGACCCTCTATGAGTTCTAGCGCCCGTTTGACATTCTTGATAGTCATACTGATCATGCGGTGACGATCCAGTTGAGGCAATAAGTCAGCGGCGCCTTGATAGATGGCCCACTGCCGCTCAGCTTCAGTAACCTCCAATTGCGCGCCATTGACCAGAAGAACTTTGATCTGAGGGGAGTATTGATGACACCATCGACAAATTCGATAAGGTCGCAAGCCTTGCAGCCTCGTATCGATTAATAGTAAGTCAGGCAGGGCTACCCCAGTAACTCTGAGATAATTTAGGCTGTCAACTAGATTGACATCTGCTGATTCCCATATTACACAAAGACGTTGCGATCGCAGCCCTATTTGCCAAACCGCACCTTGTAAACCTGGCGGAAATAGCATCAAGACGAATTTTGAAGAGTCCCCCATCAGTTGGCTTAGGTCTGTATCAGAAAATTGCCCTGACGAGCAAGTTAGCGGTTTATGGGGCCATTGAGCAATCAGGTGTTACCCCCCAGCTGCCCCTGCTTTTCACGGCGTCTTTCTAATCAAGACGACAATAGAGAAAGATTCCCCCTACCGTACCACCTGGCGTCTGAGCAGACTCATTTCGGTTTGGGAGGAGTCTGCTGGGAAGTTCTATTGACTAGAGCTTGAGTAGTTGCCAGATGTCATTCAACCGACTTGAAATCTGGCTTAGCAGACTTTGAAAGTGTTCTCTAAATGCCTGATGTTCGTGGTTATTTACTTGCTGGGAATCAACTAGCGCTTGTATCTGTCGACTAGTCTCTTCTTGGGCTTCGAGCATTGATTGAAATCGTTGATCTGTCTGCCGAGCTATTTGATTCAAATCCACCCTCAACTGCAATTCAGTTTCCTCCAGATCAGCATGATTTTCTTCAAAGGTCGTCCCGATAGCCTGGATCGAACGGGCATTACTGCTCACCAACTGAACTGTCTGCTCTAGAAGCGCTTCAATTCGATCTAACCTATCGATGTCACCGCTAGTCATGCGATTGCGACCTTTCTTAACTGACTGAATCTTAACTGACTAAATACAGTATAGAGGGCAGTGTGCTCTTGTATAGACGAAGTAATAGGGTGTGGGGCGTAGTCCCTGGGCATGAAACCGAGTGCATCTCAATTTTGCAATGAGTATAAATACTCAGAGTCAATCGTCTTAACTAGACCTATCCTTTGAGTAGTCTACCTCTAGTTAAGAACTTTAGTCCTGTACTCTCCTGGTAGAAAAATAGAGTCGATGTCGGTATCAAGCCGATTTAGGCAGCCACCTCCTTATTTTGTTTGACGAACAACTTGCTAAAGACGTTGGCTGTTATCTCTCCTTGTTGCAAACAATCGTGAGCGAACAAGATTAACTTTTCAATCAGCGCTTGAAAGGATGATGGGGGAATCAACGGCGCCAAGTCCTCAACTTTAATTTGAGGTTTGCTGAATTGAATGCGTTGTCCTTTGGCATTCTTAAGGCGAATACTATAAACCTCCAAGTTACGGTTTACTTTGAGTAAACTGACCCAATCCTGATGGTTTTCTTTCAGGTGACTCACGAAATCAGGTGATAAAAACCAACTATCGAACGGTAAACTGAATTTTTCTCTCACGAGAGTACATGAATCAAGTTATTGACTTCCAAGATGCCTTTGGCGCCGCACAGTATCCGATAAACCCATCATAGAGCTTCTCAGTGGGACTATCTTTCACTTTCTTTTGGTCTATCTTCACCTGGGTAGCTATGGGTTCAAATACATTCATAGCCGTAATCTTGGCCCCTATACCTGCTAGATATGCACGGGTGGAATAATGACTTTGGCTAGCCGACTGGTCAGAGCTGACATTATCACTGGCAGAGGAGGAGACGGGGGGATAGACTTTAGATCAATCATTGTGATGGATGGCTGAGTAATTGGTTTAACTCTACAAGCATTTATCACATTTCTCATTTCAGCAATACTTCCAACCTTATTGGGCCAGAGCATCATGCCCCCTATTTGGCTTAAATTTAGGTTATTAACCCTCAATCTGCTGGCTTTCCTGTTTCATAAAGTTCTCCACTGGGTAGATGAGCGCTATCGACGGGCTCGAGAACAACGAGGTGTCCGCAAGGGTTTTTTCCAGGATCTCCTAAGTCTGACCGAGTATCTGTTGTTTGAAAGTTGGCAACATCTGTTGGACTTTATTCTTGACGACTCTTATCCTCTCAGGGCTCCCTTTGCGTCTAATACCTCCTAAAGATTGTTGGACGAATCTTCTGTGTCAATTGCTACCGTTTGAATTTGGAATTGCTGAGGTGAGGGGCCTAGTTCCCGCCATTCTTTAAAGAAGACCGATAAGATGGTATCGGGTTGGATATGATTTTGGTTCCGGGTGATAAGTTTCATCTTATTTGCGATGAAGTGTCAAGTTTCATCCCAGACTGCTCATTATCTGGCGGGTCAGCCAGAATTTGCATCCAGACCCGATA
>JAKSDM010000589.1 GCA_022360135.1 Pseudanabaenales cyanobacterium
ATCATTCTAAAGCACGCTGACTATCCAGACATTATTGTCAGCCAATCCGCCCCGCCAATGGACTAAAGAAAAAGTATCAATAAAAACAAAGAAACTCTAGCCAAATATCTCAAAAGTAGGCTTGAAGATATTTAACCAGAGTCTCCTTTAAGCACCAAACAATCGAAGCAAAAAACGATTTACTTCTAAGATTTTTGCCTAAGCCATAGAATTGATCAGATAGTCAAGATAGGTATTGTACTCAACCAACGCCTGGGGAGATAGATCACGCGGCGAACAACCCCGAGACCGCAGGTAGCTCAAACCAGTAACGTAAGTGTCACCGCCAAGCCCTAATGCTTTGTAAACTTCACGAGCGCCGTTGATGCCCCACTCATCCAGAGGACCGGTGCCCCCTACAACCAGGCAGTAGTTGATCAAACGCAGGTAGTGAACAATGTCGCGCTTGCACTTGTCTTTCTGAGTGCCGGCATCCATATCACGGCCCTGCCCCTTAGGATACTTGCTATAGATGGCGTTAATTGCTTCTTGAGCAACCGCGTCATAGTTGCTAGCTAGCTTTTCAGCAGCTTCCATCCGAGCAGCGGCGCGTTGCAGACTACCCTGAACCGACTCTAAATCAGAGCTGCTAGGAAAACGAGCAGCCTGGTCCGCAGCGGCGACAACAGTTGTAATAACCGACTTCATGATTATATTTTCTCCGTCGTTGATGTTTTTACTAAGCTTAGTGCTGTAAGGAAAAAGAGGTTAGCTAATGGCTTCAGCAACTGCGTCAAAGTAGCTAGACACTTCACTGGTAAGAGCAGCGCAATCGCCTTTGGTGGAGCCCATCTGACGGAACTTGCTGCCAGCTTGAGCTTCGGTATTGGTGTCGTTAACGTGCGCCACGGCGCAAGCCTTCATGATAGCGACAGCGCGAACGGTATTACCCACGGGAACGCCCAATGCAGCGTAGGTTTCCTTGAGGCCATTTAAGCAACGGTCATTCAGTACAGACGCATCCCCTGTCAGCACAGCGTAAGTGATGTAGCGCAGGATAATTTCACCGTCACGCAGGCAAGCCGCCATCTTACGGTTGGTGTAAACACCACCGCCAGGAGCGGTTAAACCAGGG
>JAKSDM010000171.1 GCA_022360135.1 Pseudanabaenales cyanobacterium
AAAACCTCGCCTACGACCATACCGCCCTTGGTCTCCTCTACGGCGATCGCCTCCGCCTCTGGCCTTTTGACGGTCCCCCTCTGCAACACCACATCAGCCAATTCCACCACCACTTCAACACTGGCTTCGAATACTTCGACCAACTCGGCCAAACCGGCGATCGCGCCGAAGAAGCCCTTGACATGGCCCGCGCCTACCTGGAAGTCGAAGTGCTAGCAGATCTGGATCGCGCCGAAACCATTACCCAAGACGCCCTTCAAACCTTCCGCAACTTCAATCGCCGCAAACTGCAAGCCGCCGCCCTTAAACTGCTGGGCGAAATTTACCGCCAGCGCACCCAGCGCCAGCAAGCCAACACTGAGTCCACTGCGCGACAGTACCTGACTGAAAGCTTGCAGCTTTACCGCGATTTGGACTTGGCTAAAAAGGCGGCTGAGGTGGGGAAATTGATTGAGTAGCAGGGGAGATAGGGGAGATAGGGGAGGTGTGAATACTCGTTCATTTTCTTGTGCCAATGCTGTCACAGAGTATGCGATCGCCCTTACTGACATTGGGGTTAGTCTTCAAATAATCATGAAGCCAGTTGCAAGCACGAACCAATAGATCATCCAGATCTAGATTCCAGAGAATTACGGTTCGGTCTTGGCTAGCAGAGGCCAAGATTTTACCATTAGGGCTAAAACTGATATCCATGACTGAATTACTATGACCTTGAAAGGTTTGCAGTTCAATGCCATCAAGACTCCAGAGTTTGATTGTACAATCCTCACTGCCGGTGGCGAGGATATTCCCATCCGGACTAAAACTGACGCTAGTGACTCTTTTTTTATGACCTCGGAAGACTCGCAGTTCAGTCCCATTGAGGCTCCAGAGTTTAGCTTTGCAATCCTCACTAGCGGTAGCTAAGATTTGACCATCAGGACTAAAACTTATACCAGCAACTCTCTTACTGTGACCTTGGAAAGTTTGTAGCTCTTGTAGGTTATTACTGTGGAAGCGCCGAAGTGTTATCGTACCGGCCAAACTGGCGACAGCAAGGAGCTGGTTATCGGGACTGAAACTTATGCAAGTCAACCGTTCGCCGTGCTTACAAGAAGCTAGCAGTTGACCAATATCTTTGCTCCAAAGTTCAATAGCGCCATCCTCACCGGCAAAAGCTAGAGTCTGGCCATTAGGACTAAAGCTGACGCTAGTCACCCCATAAGTGTGCATATAGGGTATCCGTTCATCACTGCCTAAACACCAGACTCCTATCTCACCATCCTCACTCGCAGAAGCTAGCGTTTGACCATCGGGACTGAAACTGAGGCTAGTCACTCTGTGATGGTGATTTCGGAGAGTTTCGAGTTCTGTGCCGTCTAAACGCCAGAGCTTCACTATACCCTTCTCATCAGCGGAAGCCAGCGTCTGACTATTGGGACTGAAACTTATACTCGTGACCTTATCCGCATGACCTCGGAAAGTTTGGAGTTGATTACCTGCTAAGCGCCAGAGTTTCACGATTCCTTCGCCGCCAGCGGAAGCCAGGATCTGACCATCAGGACTGAAACGTATGCTCGTGACTTTATCAGTGTGCCCCCTAAAAGTTTGCAGTTCATTGCCATCTAAGCTCCAAAGTTTTACTGCGCCATCCACACTCGCAGAAGCTAGTATTTGACCATCAGGACTGAAACTGACGCCAGTGATCCAATCTTTGTGAGCTTCAAAGGTTCTGAGTTCTTGTAATTGAGTCCCATTAAAATGCCAGAGTTTCACTGTCCCGTCCCAACTGGCGGAAATTAGTGTTTTTCCATGGGGACTGAAACTGACGCTGGCAACTCTCTGAGTATGCCCCTGGAAGATTGTTGACGGTTGATTGTTGGCTATACGCCTGAGTTGCACCTTGCCGTCGTCTCTGGCGTAGGCTAAGGTCTGCCCATCAGGACTGAAACTCAAGTCATGGACTAAATCGCCGACTAAATGGTCCTCACATAAGACTGGCGTTTGAGAGTCGTCTACGCACCAAAGTTTTACCGTACCATCAGCACCAGCAGAAGCTAAGGTCTGCCCATCAGAACTAAAACTTACACTAGTAACCCTATCATCGTGGCTCTGGAAAGTTTGGGGCTCGCAGTTTAATAATGCATCAATCCAGTCTGTTGTTCTTCCAAATGTTGACTTTTTGACTGGTGTTCTATTTTTATGCGCCGCCCTTTTCTTTTCAGAGCCATCCAAGCGCCAGATTTTTACTATACCGTCACCACTCGTAGAGACTAGGGCTTGTCCATCAGGGCTAAAACAGACATTAGTGACCAAACTATCGTGACCCAGGAAAGTTTGGATTAGAGAGCCGTCTATGCGCCAGAATTTCACGGTCCCATCTTCACTGGCAGAGGCTAGGGTTTGACCATCAGGGCTAAAACTGAGGCTGGTTACTCCAGCCTCATGTCCCTGGAGGCGATTGCACTCTCGCACACTATAGAGTGCCTGTCTTAACCTGCATATTGTCTGAGTTTTGATCTCAGAGGGGGCTTTAATCTGCTGCAATTCCCTACCTGCTGCAACGCCAGCTACTAATGCTCCTAGCTGGTCATGCAATAACAGCAAAGCTTGAGATAATAAACTGCGTGCATTAATATTCGCTATATCTCGTTCCTCCTCCGTTTGCCTGTGTTGCCGCCGCTCACTTTCCAGCTTTGCAATTAACTCATCTAATTTCGGTTCTTGCCGCCGCCGAATAAATGTAACTAGATAGTCATGGACTAACTGATAGCGATTGGCCGGTACTTCTGGAAGTAGAAACACCAGCCCGGATTCCACAAAAATCCGCAGCACTAAATCTAAATTGTCAGCTTCCGCTGCCAAACCTGAGGCCAGCACTTTCAAATCTTTTTCGATCTCAGCCCGAGTTTTAGACGGGCGAGTGTCGTTTTCACCCGTTAGCAAATATAAAACCAGTTCAGCGGTGCGTTTATTGTCTGGACCACAGTCTTCTACGATCTCTGCCAAATATCGCTGAACCAGTTGTGCTTTGGGACCTCGCTCTTGGTACTGAGCTAGGGTCGTGATGTTTTCCGCCTGTAATTGGGCGCCGACGATTTGCAACTCAATCGGGCGAACTTCCCCTAAGTCCTCAGCTAAATCTCTGACTAACTCATCGACTAAGGCAGACTCAAGATGGAACTGGGAACGCTCCGTTAAGCCCTGAATGATCGACCGTGTGTCGTCTGAGGTAAAGTTTCCTAGCTCATATCGGTTGGCTCTATTGAGGATGTCTTGACCAATTTCGTTGGCATTGGGTAAACGCTCATATTCCAACAAAAAATGGAGATAATCTTCCCGAATCACCAGAATAACTTTGACATAGGGAATTTTGAAGCAGTGACTTAAAAATTCGAAGAAAGGTTGTCTGGCTACTGGCTGATCAAAACCGATAAAAAACTCTTCAAACTGGTCGAAAATTAAAACAGTTAGTAGATTTCGTTCTTCATTCCGCCGCAGTTGCTCAAGAATGGCATTGGCAGAATCAGGCGGAGTCGAAAGACTTTCACCCTCTGCTGCGAGCGCTTCCACCAAATACTGGCCCAACGATTTTTCCCAATTGTCCCAATTGATAGAATGCGCCAACGATATAGGTAGGACATCGCGGGTATTAATTATTTTATGCTTTAGCGTGGGCACTAAGCCAGCATTGACCGTCGAACTCTTACCCACCCCTGATGGCCCATGAATAATGGTGAGTCTAAAATTATCCCGGGAAACTCTTTGAACCAAGCGATCAATATCGTACTTGCGATCAGAAGCCGCAATTTCTTGAGCAATCACCTCTTGGGCAATCGTTTCCTGCCGTTCAGTCGGCAATAATGAAGATGATTTAGGCTGAGGTCTAGGTTGCAAACGGCCGGCCCCAATAAAGGCTCGAAAGCCATACTGACTTTCGACTGAACGTTGCTCTTGCTTGATGGCGAAGGCTTTGATGTATCCTTTCTGTTCGAAGTAAAATCCCCGTAGAACATCCAAAATATGAATATAAAGGGATGGGTCATCTTGAGGATTACTCTCTGCTTTGGCCCGCTCCAAACTGGCGACGCCCGCAGACATTTGATTGAGATGTCTTTGGGATTGCGCCAATAATAGTAGATATAGCCCTAGGCGCTGGCGCTGGTCATCAGGCGCTTCGTCTAATGCTTGCAGCGCTTGCAGCGCCAGTTGATTGACTTCTGACCAGTTCTCCTGCTCAAGCTCAATTTCCGCCAGGAATCCATAGTCTCGCGCCAAGCGGGCGGGGTTAGGGTAAGTCTGATGTAGCGGCAGAGATTTTTGCGCCAAAATCTGGAGTTCATCCCATCTACCCAGGCAGCGCAAAATTTCCCCGAGTTGACCAATAAAACTGGCGACGATATCTGGTCGATTTGCCTGCTCAAAAACATCTAAAGATTGCTGGAAATATTGTCGCGCCGTTTCCCAATGGTGCTGATTCTCGGCTCGATTCAGAACGGCCCGCTGCTTATAACAAAGCCCTAAGTGAACCAGCAGCATCCCCTGGCGTTGTTGATCACCATTCTGCCGCCAGAAGTTTAGGCTCTGCTGATAGTTATCAATCGCCGCGTCCAGATGATTCTGCCGATAATTTTCCCGACCTAGCACAAACTGTATACTTGCCACCAAATCAGGGGCTAATGTCTGCCCCCGCTCCTCCAATTCTTTTCTTGCGGTATAGAGTTCCTGAAGACGGAAAGAGTCCCATGCCAAGCTCAAGATTAATTCTGTGGCGGGATACCCTAAACTTGCCTCAAGGGTATGGTTAAATATCTTATCTGCACCATCTTGCAGGAGCGCAATCAGTTCAAATGGGGGAAAAAAAAAGAGATTGGCGTTGCCCAATTATGAAAATCGGGCACTAGCCTAATTAATTTTTCCAAGATTCTATCGTTAACCCACAGCACCAGCGGGAATTTAAATTTTTTGCGAAACTCCTCTCGCACCTGGTTGGTAGAAAGTAACAATTCATCCAGATGAACCACACTTTCTAGCCCCAAAACACATAGAGCAGGGGGAGGTTCATCTGAAAATCGAGTTTCTATCTGGGTATAGAGGGTTTGGGCCGATGGAGACAGCCGTAACTCTTGAATTTCTACTGAACATTCTTCACGCAATCGCTGCATCATCTGCGACTGGAGGCTAGAGTAATTGCAGCGCACGATAATCAGCTCAAATCGGCGGCCACGGGTGAGGTTAATCGTCCGGCTTAAAGTCCTTAAGGCGCGATCGTTTTGGGTAGATAAGTCTTCAAGACTCGGAGAATATGTCATGGCTTGGTTTCAGAGGCTTACAATCAGTATTGCGGCATTCAGCAAGTGACCCGATGGTGCTTCAACTTCCAACTAATTGTTACGATAACTATTACAATAGAGATTACCCAATATGTTAGTCAACGGCTAAATTAATAGGGTCTAGAAAATTAGACGCTACACGACTGAATTAGGCGCCGCCTTCACGGAATCTAAAAAAAGCATTCCCCTATCTACCCACTGATTAACTTAAAGTTCTTTCAGTTTACACTTCAGCAGTGGATTTACGCTGAACCAGCGTCCTACAGAATCTTGATATTCAAACACAAACAAACTGCGTAACAAAGTATCATGACCCTCTTCCCCACTCACACCTTGCTGCTCAGCAACTCGTTTTAGCGAAGTCCATTCATCCTCTGTAATGGCTAGCATCAAGCTGCCTCGATATTCTTGAATCACTCGTTCCAGGCAAGCGCGTGACACGGGTGGATCTTCCTCCTGGAGGCAGCGATAGAGCATTCCCAGCAAATTCCGCACATGGCCGCCGCTAATTTTGCAGAGCCGATCCAGCACTTCTGGATTTTCAAACACCAGGGGAATCAGATTAGGGCGCTGCTCTAAGCTTGCTTCTGGAAAAGCTCGCGCCATCACCATCTGCCGTAGCAACATCAGTCCTTCTTCGCAGTCAGCGCCATCGCGTCGCTGGACTGGCGCCATCGGCAGGATTTTGGGGGCAATGCCACCGCCCAGGCGGCTGGTTAAGATCTGATATCCGTTAGAAAAAATCAGTGACAGCGGAATCGTATAGACCATATGGCAATTGGGCTTGCGCAGTTGCTCTCCCCGATCTACAAACAAATACTCTGGCTGAGTTCGCCCAAACGTAGTCGGTCGATTGTCGACCCGATCAAGATTGTCGACCAACACCACGAGTCCTTTCTTACCCTGCCTACTAAGTTCCTTATTGGCTTGTTCCAGAACTTCGTCGTTAAGCGATTCCAAAATTCCATTGGTACGGGGTTCTAAATGCTGTCTCAAGCGATTGCGCAGCTTTGGGCTCTCCTTGGTCTGAGCAGTAATTTTTCCAAGCCCAAGCGGCAGAGAAAATTCAGCTTCTGAAAACTCAATCGGAGTTTGCAGCAAGTCAGAGATTTCATTGAACAACCTGGCGAAGTATTTGGGTTGGAGTCTGATCCCGATGGCTTCTAAGCTTTCGCTGATCTGTCGGATGATGGCTAGCAGGATATCGCTAATGTCCACATCCGCCATATCCAAGTCTTGAGTAGACTCAAAATAAACAACGTGAAAGCCCTTTTCCTCAAGATCAGCCTGTAGCCGTCGTAGCTCAGTAGATTTACCACAGCCAATATGGCCGGTGAAGAGCTGGCAGGTGGGTTGATCCAGCCGTGCTCTCATTAGGATAGTCCGCTCAAGCGCCTCAATGATTTTGCCGCCGCGCACAGCCGCAAAATCAATATAGTATTGCTTATCCTCTGGCCTGCTAATCACCAGTGTTCGACTGGGATCGCAAGCATCGAAAAATCTGAGAAAGTCCAATTGCATTGGAGCGCCCCGAGAAGGTCAGATGACGGTTTAATCTCTACTTGAGCATAGCCAAATTGCTCACATTCATCTTACATCTCACTAACCAGCTAGAACCTGGTTTAAAACAGTTCCTTCACGCTCAGCAGAGGCATTAGGGCGAGTCGCTTCTAAGACCAGGTTCTTTTTAAGAGCTTATTTCTCACATATGATTTGGTCACTTAGCCCAGTTCAGTTCCACGGTAGATGCAAGCGTCATTTCTCCTAATTGTCTCTCGAAGAAATTGATTCCACTTCGTCAGCAGACTTACATCTATATGGCGGGTCTTTCTTAATTATTTTAATTAATTATTTTAATAAGTTGATTTAACAATCAAGTTGGAAAATTCAACTTGACAGTTAAGTGAATACTTATCTAAACTGGATTCAGTTAAGCATTTGCTTAAGTATTAAGCCTAGCTCATGAGTAGACCTGCTGCTAGTGCAGACGTATTCGCCGCGATCGCAGACCCCACTCGGCGATCGCTCCTGGACCA
>JAKSDM010001152.1 GCA_022360135.1 Pseudanabaenales cyanobacterium
GCTTATGGGCATTGGAGCCGCGCCTGAGGGGGTGATCTCAGCGGCGGCTATGCGTTGCCTGGGAGGTCATTTTCAAGGTCAACTGATCTACGACCCCGCCATCGTGAAAACAGGGTTAATTGGGGAAAGTAAGGAGAGTAACCTCGCCCGTCTAACGGAAATGGGGATCCATGATCCCGATAAGGTTTACAAAGCTGAGGAGTTAGCGTCTGGTGAAACCGTTCTGTTTGCGGCCTGTGGGATTACCCCGGGCACGCTGATGGAGGGGGTCCGTTTCTTCCAAGGTGGGGCTAGGACTCAATCACTGGTGATCTCTAACCAATCAAAAACGGCCCGATTTGTGGACTCTATTCACATGTTCGAGGAGCCTAAGTATCTCCAGTTGAGATAACTGAAATAAGGCGATATGGGCGAAGCATTCGATCAGTAAATTTCCGAAAATCACCAGAATTTGTCATCGAATGCTATTGCCCAAGGGGCATTGCTTCGCTAACGTCCCTACGGGGAGAGGGTATCGTTCTGGGCTGCTCAACCATTCTCTAAATTGGATTTGAATGGAGTTGAATAATGAGAATTGAGCTCGCTCGGATGGCCTTGAGTAAAGGTCATCCGAGACAAAGGGTTCAATTTTCATTTCTCTTAACAAGAGAGATTTCATTTTGATGGACTTTTGTTGAGTTTTCTTGAGTTGGATCCAGTTTATTTCTAAGTTCAAAAGTGCTGATCTAGTTTGAGTCTGTGAAGGCTCCACGAAAACAGCGCCATCCTATGAATTGTGATTATTGATTGCTCGCGATCGCCCACTCTGGGCAATTTTGATAAAAACTTTGGGAGGAAGAATGAATATTGCCGTTGTCGGCTTAAGCCATAAAACAGCCCCTGTTGAAGTTCGAGAAAAGCTTAGTATTCCAACATCCCAGACTGCTTCAGCGATCGCACAGCTACTTAGTCGCCCTCATATTGAGGAAGTTTCTATCCTCAGTACCTGTAACCGGCTTGAACTGCATATCATCATCAGGGAGACAGAACAGGGAGTTCGAGAGGTCACACAGTTTCTCTGTGATTACGGTAAGACGCCGATGCATGAACTGCGGCGGCACCTATTTATCCTGCTGCATCATGACGCCATTATGCATTTGATGCGGGTTTCGGCAGGGCTAGACAGTTTGGTGCTGGGAGAAGGCCAAATTCTGGCCCAAGTTAAACACGCCCATCAACTAGGTCAACAGCATAAGGGGGTTGGCCGCATTCTCAATCGCCTCCTGAAACAGGCGATTACCGCAGGTAAACGAGTACGCACTGAAACCAGCATAGGTGCCGGAGCCGTTTCTATCAGTTCAGCCGCTGCAGAGTTGGCTCAGTTGAAGGTCGCTAATCTGGCAAACTGCCGTATTGCTATTCTTGGAGCCGGTAAGATGGCGCGGCTACTGGTTCAACACTTGTTATCTAAGCAGGCCGACCAAATCACTATTTTGAATCGCTCTTTAGGGCGCGCTCAAAAGTTGGCGGATCAGTTCAATCAAGATTCGCTTCAGACCGCTACGCTGGAGGTCATGATGGAAACAATTGCGGCTTCAGATCTGGTCTTTACGTGTACCGCTTCAACCGAACCCCTCCTCGATCGGGCCAAGTTAGAAGCCAGCCTTGACCCCAACCAAAAATTGATGCTGATTGACATTTCGGTTCCCCGCAACGTCCATACCGACGCCAATCAGTTAGAAAATGTACAGGCTTTCAATGTTGATGACTTGAAGGCCGTTGTAGCCCAAAACCAAGAAAGTCGGCGACGCATCGCAATGGAAGCGGAAACGCTTCTGGAGGAGGAAGTCAATGCCTTTTTAGACTGGTGGCGGTCTCTGGAGACCGTCCCCACCATCAGCAGCCTCCGCAGCAAAGTTGAAACGATTCGCGAGCAGGAACTGGAAAAGGCGCTGTCTCGCCTCGGTTCAGAATTCGCTGAAAAGCATCAGGAGGTGATTGAAGCCCTCACCCGCGGCATCGTTAATAAAATTCTCCATGACCCCATGGTGCAGCTTCGGTCCCAACGAGACATCGAAGCCCGACGCCAAGCCATGCAGACCCTAGAGATGCTCTTCAACTTAGAAACCGCTTCTAACTAAAGGTTTAGCGAGTAGGTAGGGTTCTTTACATCCTCGATCCTAGGCTCTGCCTGGGGAGCCAAAACTGATAACCTGATATTTCGCCAGCAGCTACTTTAGTAGGTTTGGTTGAACTTATGAAACCCAACACAGGCAAGGATTATTGGGTGCCGCTATCACTCAACCCAACCTACATTTTTAGCTTAGGATCCATTGCCCATGTCTACGGATATCTTCTAGCTGTCCCACACTAGAATAAATTGAGCATACTGCAACTGTTAAGATCATTTCGAACATTTCAAGGTCCTTGATCAATTGCCTTCTTAAGCCTCTCGTCTTAATCGCAATGGCGATAGCGATAAAAAAGCAATAAAAAAAGTTAAGTTTCTTTAGGCAGAGTATACCTCTTACCAGGAGACGCCAGCAGTGAAAAACAATAAACCAACCGGATTAGCGCCTCACTTGGGTCTTATTGCTCTTGGAATTGGTACTGCAATCATTATTTTTGCTATTGCGACTGATTAGAGAAGTTATGGAGCAAACTCAAATCTTTACTGAATGTATCGAGTCTGGTGGGGTATGTACGTATGGCCAGCAAAAATAAATTGCCAATCACCCGCCCCTTCATTGAGCAGACCGATCCGCCCCGGTCGCCAAAAGAAACCCTCCCCACCATGTACGATCTGCCCAGCGAAGATCCGGAGGAACCTGGCTTGCCTGATGAATTTCACCTTTGGCAGGCTGATCTGCTCAGCTTTACCTTCCGGCCGGTTAATTATTCGGCTGACCAAGTTTTTGTCGCCAGCGACCTGAACCTGTATTACGATTCCAGACATCCAAATTGGTATAAACGTCCGGACTGGTTTGCCGTTGTTGGCGTTCCCCGTCTCTATGAAGGTCGGGATTTGCGACTCAGTTATGTTATCTGGCAAGAATGCGTCAGACCCGCCATTGTGGTTGAACTCCTCTCTCCCGGAACTCGAGCTGAAGATTTGGGATACACTCGACAAGCGCAAGGTAGACCTGGCAAAGCAGGTAACGGCGGAGCATCTGCAGAGTCCACAGACGGTCCACCCTCAAAGTGGCGAGTGTATGAGCAAATTTTGGCCGTCCCTTACTATGTCGTATTCGATCGCTATACCGACGAACTGCAAGCCTTTCAGCTAGCAGGCGGGTATTATCAACCCTTAGACTTGACTGAATCCAAAGTTTGGATACCCACTTTACAAATGGGTCTAGGGCTCTGGCAAGGTAAATATCGGGGAGTAATTCGCCAATGGCTACGTTGGTACGATGCTAGCGAAAACTGGATTCTAACTGAAGAAGAGCGTGAACGGGAGGAAAAGCAAGTCGCCCAACGCCAGACTCAAGCAGCCCAACAGCAGGCCCAAGAAGCCCATCAGCGAGTCGAGGTTCTGGCTGAGTATCTACGTAAAATGGGGGTTAATCCAGACGAAATCGAGAGTTAGCAACTGACTTTTCAAAGATCAAGGATGAGGAAGCCGCCAATTTCATGGAAAAACTCGCTCAATCTTACGATCGCCCTAATCCTTATCCTAGGAATTAGTTTTCGCTGCATCAACCTGGACCGTAAGGTTTACTGGCATGACGAGGTATTTACCAGTGTCCGGGTTGTGGGCTATACAGGAGAGCAGCTAGAGGCCCAGGTTTTCAATGGCCAACCGATTACGGCGGCAGAACTGCAGCGATTCCAGCAGCTAACCCCGGAGAGAGATTTTGCCGATACCCTCTCTGCCCTTTCCAAACACGCGGAACATCCGCCGCTTTACTACCTACTAGTGCGAGTTTGGGTACAACTATTCGGTAGTTCGGTGGCCGCTTTTCGCAGTCTATCGGTAGTCTTCAGCTTATTAGCCTTTCCCTGTCTCTATTGGCTTTGCCAGGAGTTGTTCGGATCCGCCTGGGCATCAGCAGTCGCCCTATTGCTGCTGGCGATCTCTCCTTTCCATGTGCTTTACGCTCAAGAGGCTCGGGAATACAGTCTATGGACAGTGACCATTCTGCTCTCCAGCGTCACGCTGCTGAGATCGACTCAGCGGGGAGGTTGGCGGAATTGGGCGGCCTATACGCTGAGTTTGGCGTTGGGGATATATACCTCTCTGCTGACGGTGCTGGTTGCGATCGCTCAGGGATTATTCGTGCTGATGACTACCCGCAGGCGTCAGTGGCTGGCTTACGGATTGTCGCTATTGGCAACGCTGGTTTTGTTCAGTCCCTGGTTGACAGTGATACTGATCCAA
>JAKSDM010000405.1 GCA_022360135.1 Pseudanabaenales cyanobacterium
CGCAACTCCAAGGGGCAAGCGGTGATTGAAGGCGCTGGAGATCACTGCTGTGAATATATGACGGGCGGAGTAGTGGTGGTCTTGGGTCGCGCCGGACGCAATGTGGGAGCTGGTATGACAGGCGGGCTAGCATACTTCCTAGATGAAGATGGCTCGTTTCCGACTAAAGTCAACCCTGAGATCGTTCAAGTCCAGCGGGTGTTAACGACGGCTGGAGAACAGCAACTCAAAGTGTTAATTGCGGCCCACAGCAAACGGACGGGTAGTCAGAAGGCAGCTCATATTTTGGCGCATTGGTCGGAGTATTTGCCTCAGTTTTGGCAGGTCGTGCCGCCCTCTGAAGCGGAGACGCCTGAGGCGAATTCGGAGATGGCTGAGGAGAAAGTGCTGAGTTCGGTACAGTAACACTTCAAACAAATTGAGCTGCTTTTGGCCATACCCCTAGCACATGAACTTGTTCTAGTCCTAGGGGTACGGCTTCGCTAACGATTTTGAATTGCGAAATCCTCGCTGCCAGCCAATTGTGAGTTGGCGATTTGTAGCCGGACTAAACCAAGAACCGTAGAAAAATTGCTTTAGGCCTAAGATGTTTAAAGTAAAGATTTTGAATGGTCATGGTTGTAACGACAGCACCCATCAAAGTGACTTGGGAGAAGCTCCCCGATGACTTTGTGTTACCAGACGAGCCTGTGGACAATATCAACCAACCTGCTCTCGCTGCAGCCCTGACCGAAAGTTTAGAATTGGCTGGAAAGCTTGCCCCTAGTTCACTGACCACGACTAACTATGGCATTTGCGCCACTTTGAACAATAAGGTAGTCGTCAAAGCGCCTGATTGGAGCTATATTCCCACCATTCGAGTTCCCCGAGACGAAGTTCAACGCAGCTATATCCCTCGACTGCAGGGGGATCTTCCAGCCATTGTGATGGAATTTCTCTCAGAAACGGAAGGCGGCGAATACTCGATTAAGCCGACTTATCCTCCCGGCAAGTGGTTCTTCTACGAGCGAATTCTGAAAGTTGCCAACTATGTAATCTTTGAACCCGAGAAAGGCACGCTTGAAGTCTACTGTTTAGGGGATGCTGATCAGTATTACCTCCAGGAGTCTAATGAATTGGGACGTTACTGGATTCCAGAACTGTCGCTGTTTTTAGGGATTTGGGAGGGCAGTCGAGGAAATTGGAACGGCTATTGGTTAAGGTGGTGGACTGAACCTGGAGATCTGTTGCTATGGGGATCGGAATTGGCGGCGCAGGCGCAGGAGGCGAAAGAAGCAGCTGAAGTGCGAGCAGCGAAATTAGCGGCTCAACTGAGAGCGGCGGGCATTGAACCAGAAGCCTGAGTCGTCATCCTTACCCAAAAGGCATTTCATCGTTTTTATCATGCTCTGGAACCCGTACCGGGTTCTAGACCATACTTGATATTGAACCCAGAAATCACCCTTACCGGGTACTGCGTCAGACTTGTTACCCAAGTTAGAGTAAAAGCAATCAGACGGACGCCATCTCAACCCCAAAAAGACAAACGTAAACATTTTAATCTTGTTCACCTATTGCGGGACCCGCCGCCGCCGAGGGAATTTTTCAATCTTGCCTACAGGATGCGTCTTCGCACTCACCTGCCCCCAGCTTAACGGCTGGGGGCAGGTGAGTGCGAAGACTGGCTGTCGTCTAACACGAGAAAGAGGCGATGGACCAGACAGCGCAGTCTAACGCGATACCGATAGAGAACTAGCGTTATCAAGGGGGTTAGCAGGCAGCAGCCCAGGAAACCAGCGACGATCGCCGACAAGTTACCGCCTGCATATTGTCCAGCCAAAATCACCAAATCATGGATCAACCCCCCTTTACCCTGTAGATAGCCCGCACGGGCTTGCAGGTCAAAGATCAAACCGTAGGCGAACCGTATGTCATAGGTCAGGGTAAAAAAAGCCATCATGGCGTATAGAGGGCGTTCTATTGGGTAATGACAGGCCTCCCCACTCAAGGTTCGATAGAGAAAAACACCCGAAAAAAGCAACTCAAACCCATGTCCCATGACAGTGATGATGGCCTCATGGATAGATGTAAATATGATTGTGCTATAGACGACAACCCCGCCGAGCAGACATCTCAATGTCAGGTAGTTATTTCGATACCGATAATAAACATAGCCAAAACCGATATAGATTCCCCCAATCAGAAACCATAAGCGACCAAAATGACTCGTCACACCGCCCCCGTGAACAAAGTCAAATGCGGGGATAGCAGGGTAGCCAAATAGCCAACCGCAAAAGGCGTGCCCTAATTCATGCACCAGCGTAATGAAGGGGTAGAAGACAAACGTGAGGATCCCAGAGGAGAGTAGGAGCATCGCTAGCACCCAGCCAATGGCCAACGATCGCCAATTGGCCTGGGTGATCCCTTGAACCCAATCTGAGGGAGCCTTGCTATCGATGTTTCGGGCAGCCGCACAAGTTTGTTTTCGGTTTGCCTTGACTTCTGCTGGAATCGGTAGATAGTTTAGCTGGGCATTAGCCAAAGCGGTTTGCCGCCCGTTTGGCTGATCAACCATAAGCGGAATTGATCGTAGCTGAAGGCGCTCTCTCCAAGTAGAGCGCTTTTCCCCTTGGCGGCGTCCAAACACAGTAATCTGATCAATGGCGCCCAGATTCAAGCGAGTCAGTGCCTGCTGCACAAAAATTAAGGCTGCGGTTCGATCGGGAACCTGGATTGCTTCCAGCAGCAGGTACAAACCCCCTTCTTGATGCTGAACCTGAACGGTTATCCCTTGCCGTTGCAAAGAACGGTTCATTAAGACTGCGATCGCATCGGCTTCGCCACGTTTGGCTCGCTCCAGCAGGGATCGATCACCCATTAAACTTTCCACTCTATGATTGGCTTAACTTATGTCAAGAAGGACACAGGATTTCTTGAGCTAATGTCCATTGATCCTTAAAATGGGACAATCTCCCTGAACCACTCCAAAACTCACTGTATCTAGGAGGAAGTATGCCCAGTCGTCCCATCATTCTCGGCATTGTAGGAGATAGTGCTGCCGGTAAAACCACCCTAACCCGTGGTATCGCTCAGGTTCTCGGGGAGGAGGAAGTCACGGTTATCTGCACCGATGATTACCATCGCTACGATCGCCAGCAGCGAGCAGAGTTAGGAATCTCAGCACTGCATCCCGACTGTAATTATCTTGATATTATTCAACAGCACCTAGGTCTATTGCAGACTGGACAGCCTATTCTCAAACCTATCTATAACCACACAACTGGCAGCTTTGATCCGCCAGAATATATCAAACCTCGCAAGTTCGTTATCGTGGAAGGTCTGCTAGGTTACTCGACCCGGGCGGCGCGGGACAGCTATGACGTTAAGGTGTATTTGGCTCCGCCGGAATCATTACGAGCTAGCTGGAAGATCAAGCGGGATACCCGCAAGCGGGGGTACACCGAAGAGCAGGTCATAGAACAGCTGCGCAAGCGGGAGCCAGATTCAGAGCAGTTCATCCGTCCTCAGCGTCAGTGGGCGGATGTGGTCATATCTTTCTATCCCCCTGAAGGAGATATCAGTCATAATGATTTGCTGTTGAATGCGCGGCTGATTTTGAGGCCTACCATCCCCCATCCAGATTTGACAAATATCCTTGACGCCAATGGCAACCATCTGGGAGACGCTATTCGCCTGGGACTTGATCGAGATATGGGCAAGCCAGTCGATGTGTTAGAGATTGAAGGACACGCCACTGCTCAGCAAGTGCAGGAGCTAGAGCACATCCTGTGCAATGAGGTGCCTTATCTTGGGCAGTTCTGCAGCCTGACAGGTAACGAGAAC
>JAKSDM010001062.1 GCA_022360135.1 Pseudanabaenales cyanobacterium
AATTTGCAAGTGCCCTTACTGCCCTTGATTTTTGGTCAAAAGTCTGTGGTGGGCAGCGTTGTCGGCGGACGGCGTTTTATGCAGGAAATGATCGAGTTTGCAGCGATACATCAAATTAAGCCCATGGTGGAAACCATGTCCTTGAACCAGGTGAATGAGGCCATGGATAAGGTGGCGGCAAATCAAGCGCGTTATCGCATTGTGCTGGTTTCGGAGTAATTGGGGAAAGGGCGGTAAGAATATGTGAGCGCAAACCCTTGATTACACCTTAAATGTTGCGGGCATATGGTGAATGCCTTAGGTTCAGTATTGATCCTTAGTAACTGGAGTTTTGACTAATTCAAAAAATGCGCTGTCTGTAGGGTTTTATGTCTTTGTAGCACCACTGCATATAGCGGAAAATTGCATTTAGTCAAAACTCCAATAGTCAGCTAATGGTTATTTGAATTTCCAGGCCAATCCCTGATCTGAATGAGTTTCAGCGCATGGATCAGGCAACTTGAATGGACATTAGCTTACCTCGTCATTCTTCTTCGCTCTCTCCATTTGTGAGCCCTTCTTTTTCTTTGGCCCTCACTTTCGCCTTGACTGGTTGGTCTTCGCCAAGCGGTGGGATAGGGCTTCTGCTTTGTGGGGTAGTGCTCGTCCCCAGTACTATACTCATCCTCATCATCATCGTCTACAGGACGATCGGAGACGACCAGTTTATTCGTCAGCTTGGTATTGTCAAAGCTGACGATGTCTCGTAGCTGGAAACCATCCCCGATGGCTGGAAAGACAGGTTTCCAGTTTGGGTTGACATTGATATAGGACATGGAATCGGAGGCCAGTAGGCGGACAAAAACCTCTGCCACAATTTGTCCTCCGACGGGTCCTAGTCGTTCGCCGTCACCAAGGACTTTGGCCTCCCGCAGAATGTAATACCAAAGGGGCTCTTCAGTCTCATTTCGCCAGCTAGGCAAATCACTTCCCCAGTCTACTGGCAAAGGCTCAATCCCCATCCTTTTGGCGATTGCTTGTCCAGACGGCAGCCCCATCCGCCAACCTCGCAAGAGATTTAGGAAGGCTAGGATACCTCTGTCGCCTGATTCTCCAGGCAGCTGTGTCAGGGCTATAGATAGCTTGAGATCGAGGCTGCGGCTTAGTTGCGGGGGGTTGGCGTTATCTAGCTCTAAAAAGCGGTCCCAGCCAAGGGTCCACTGCAGGTGAAGACGACGACCACCACGCAAATCAGCACTACGATTGGTTTCTCCTTCAGGAGAGAATAGCGGGATCTGTCGGACAACCTGATTGAGATCATATTTATTCCGAACCATGCTGTGGCCCAGGCGATAAGCCGCAACCGAAAACTCCACAGGCATAAAGGGAGGATCGGCGTTAAAGAATTTAGTTCGGATTTCATCACTCCCTGGTTTTGGCAAGATGCTGTCGACAATTTCAGGGTCAACAATGCGTTTAAGGAAATCGTGGATAACGACCCATTGATAGTGCCAACGCACTAATTCTTGCGCCTCAGCAAAGATACGTCCTTTGTCAACTCGAGGATTGTCTGCTTCGAGTTTATCGATGATCTGATTATGAAACTGAATAAAGGCAAGCTGAATCTGAGAGACGATCACGTTCTCATCATTGCGAGGGTCGCCAATGATAGCGATCGCTCGTTCATTTGCAAACCCTTTGTCTGCATCTCCAGGGTGTTGGATGAGGCGAGGTAAATCATCTTCATCGGTTTCTACGCCGCTAAAGTGATTAAAGCCATTGCCAACAAAAAGCTTTAAGGGGTTATCTACAGCGTCATATAAAAACGGCGTTGCAACCGGACCCCGTCCATACAGGGAATCTAGATCAAATCGAGGAGTGCGAAAGTTTTCTAATTGTCCAGGGTCATTCTCGCGTTCCAGACTAGAGACCGGATCAAATGTTAAATCATGATCGACAAATTGGCCGAAATAGGTATAGCCAGCAGGAATTTTGGGATTGTCAGTATTGGGAGCATTATCAGTTTCGAACATTGCATTAGCCAATTCCAGCAATGCCTTTTCTGACTCTTTGGTTGAATTCCCAGGAGGAATATGAGACACCAAATCGTCTTTGAGTTCGAACATCCGACCAAAAAAGCCAAATCCATTTTTTGCCGCAGTTTTTGTCGGTACTGTTCCAGTCGTCTTTCCATGTAGGAGCTTATAAGGAGGCATGAGAATATTCTCCCTGATTTATTTGTAGTTAAAAAACAGTACGAGATGTAGCTTCTCTAAGGTGTTTTTAAAGCGCCAACGCCTTGCATCTGATTCCATGAACCAATCCCCATGATCTGGAGACTAACAGAACTATGAACATCCGCCCTAAGGTGGAGAAAGTGCTCATGCAAATTGTGTTGCAAAAACAAATTGAACAGCGAGAAATCCCTTCAATCTTCATTAATTAAGCAACGACAATTTCAAAAACTTGAGACACGAGTCCTGCTTGCACCAAAACATCGTTTTTCTAACACCCTCAAGTTGCCCTTTACAGTTGCCCTTTACGGCCTTTGTATAGCAGTGGAGAAATCTGCTCGTTAAGCTCAAAACGCTTGGTTTAAAAGGATTCAATGGACAAAATTTGAACTCATAGAGACAAGCCTCTAAATCTCCTGAGAGTTTGAAATCCTTGAAAATTCGTTTAACCAAACGCAGTAAGACGGCTTAGCGGCCACTTTTTCACAGGTTCTATATAAAAGCCTACAAGGATTATAGACCTTAGCGCGCGTTCCTTATGCGATTCGTTAAGCCTAAACCGGTAAAACGGCCTGGGAACAGTTGGCAAGGTTAAACAAGGGAGCGATCTCAACCAAACCCTGACGACTTAACGCTCTTCTGTCAAAGTCCCTAGAGGATATTTGAAACGACCATTTTTCGTGCTTTATGGCCTGTCTATTGGAGGGATTGTTAACAAGAAATCGGCGTTTCAGGTTTTCTCTAGCGAGAGTGATATAAGAGTGTTAAAACAGTCCTAAATCAGTCGTAAATCCTATGAAACGGAGACCATTGTCAAATAAGAATTACAAGGCTATAAAAAGCCTTTCATATTTACAAATCATCTAGGATTGCCATCGTGGTCAAGCTGTCAAGTCTGAGACCGCAGAAAATCTAACAGCGCTTCTCCCAAAGTTTCCAGTTGAGGCAGAGGCAAAGCGCGAATCTGAGTTTCTAGCTCTGAAGGGATGGAGCCAACCTGTCATTAACCCGATACAAGTCCTCCACTCAGGCGTCTGAGGGCGCGATGAACCACCTCTGCATACCGCAGCTCACCACACAGCACCTTCACCATCAGAGCAGTTCCTAAGGGGTGTTTGACCCCCACTCGATAGCCCATGCCAGGAATATTGTAAAAGGCTTGAGCCAGGCGCCGAGCCCAAATCATGTCAGTTCCCCACTCCTGGCTGATTACCTGA
>JAKSDM010000109.1 GCA_022360135.1 Pseudanabaenales cyanobacterium
ACAACTCCCTGCACAGCTTGGTCCAGATCGGCGCTTTCATCCACAATAATGGCGTTCTTGCCGCCCATCTCAGCCACGACTCGCTTCAAGTGAGTTTGCCCTGGGCTGAGTTTCGCCGCTTCAGCATAGATTTGGCAACCGACTTCCTGCGATCCCGTAAAGGTGATCAGATGAACATCGGTATGTTTCACTAAATAGGCTCCTACTGTTGACCCCTTGGCTGGAATGAATTGGAAGACTCCCTTCGGCAGACCCGCTTCGATCAAAATTGCCGCCAATTTAGCGGCAACTACCGACGACGTTTCAGCCGGTTTAAGTAGAGTGCAGTTACCCGTGACAAGCGCTGCAACTGTCATTCCGGTTGCGATCGCCAGGGGATAATTCCAGGGAGAAATCACCACCGCAATGCCTCGGGGAAAGTAACGATAGCGATTTGTCTCACCTGGAAAGTCATAGTCACAGCCTGGGTCAAGCCACTCCATCTCTTCAGCGTAATAGCGGCAAAAGTCAATCGCTTCAGAAACCTCTCCATCCGCCTCCTGCAGAACTTTGCCCACCTCCAAAATGATCCAAGCAGCCAGTTCCGCCCGCCGCTGCTCCATTAAATCCGCCGCTTTCCGCAGGATGTTGGCTCGCTTATGCGCCGGTGTCTTCCGCCATTGGGGAAACGCTTCCTTAGCAGCTATCACGGCTTGATCAGCTTGCGTCTGACTGATCAAACCTACCTGACCGATAACCTCAGCTGGATTTGAGGGATTCACCGAATCAATCTGAATTTCAGTGGAGACATATTCCCCATCAATCAAGGGTAGATACGGCTTACCTAACTGTTGCCGAACTTCCTTAAGCGCTACAGCAGCCTGATCTCGGTGTTTGGCGATGGCGTAGTCGGTATCGGCGGCATTGTGAAAAGGAGATAGGGGGATTTTGGATTTTGGATTTTGGATTTTGGATTGAGCTCTATCGGAATTTTTTTCCCTCTGTTCCTCTGCTCCTCTGCTCCCCTGCTCCCTCTGCTCCCCTACTCCCCTACCTCCTATCCCCTGTCCCCTATCCCCTATTTCCAGCTCCCTATCCGCCTCGGCGATGGCTGGGATCGTTAACAATTCTTCGACCGGGCGTTCCTCTATGTTCATCCTTAAGAAAGAGGTATTGGCCGTATTCTCCAGCAGACGGCGAATCAGGTAGGCCATACCGGGGATAAGTTCCCCATAAGGGCAGTAAACCCGGACTCGATAGCCTCTATCCACCATGGCTTTGGCGAGTTTGTCGGCCATCCCGTAGAGCACTTGCAGTTCGATGCGGCGTTGGGGAATTCCTAGGGTTTCGGCGATCGCCATTGCATACGCTTGAGAGCGAACATTGTGGCTACCAATCGCAGCGTAGAGGCGCTCATGGTTCTCCAGCAACAGTCGGGTCATCCGTTCAAAGTTTGCGTCGGTGGAGGATTTATGGTTGTAGACAGGCTGGGGCCAGTCCTTCTGAATCGACTTAATCGCTTCCTGGTCCCAATAGGCGCCCTTCACTAACCGCACGGTGATAGGTTTGCCCCGCTGCTGAACCCAAACGATCAGGTCCTGCAAGTCTTGATAACTCTCTCGCAGGTAGGCCTGTAAAGTAATCCCAATGTCGATGCGATGGCGGAATTCGTCCTCCAACAGAATGTCTTTCAAGATAGATAGGGTCAGGTTCTTGTAAGCATACTGCTCCATGTCAAAGTGGACAGCGGCCCCCAATTCCTTGGCTCGACGCAAGAGGATGCGGATGCGATCGCTGACCCGTTCCTGGCTACCGGCTGCATCCAGAGGGTCAAACTGAGAATAAAAGGCAGTCAACTTAACGGAGACCTGAACCTTAGGCAAAGATTCCCCATCTGCTTGGTCAATAGACTCTACGGCCGACCACTCCTTGGCCGCCTCTGTCAATTGCGCCATCATCTCTAGATAGCGGTGGAGATAGGCTTGGGCCTCCACTTCTGCGATCACCGCCTCCCCTAGCAAATCAAGGGTGAACGCCATCCGGCCCTGGCGCAGCCGCTCAATGGTTTTAATCGCCTGCTGCGCCGTTTCACCCGAAATATATTTGTGGGCCAGGGTTTCTATCGCTGCTGAAACGGTGGATGCAGCAATTTGTCCTGGCGCTGAGTTAGGGTTGGTAAAATTCAATAGCCCTTTAAGCCCCTCGGGTAGTTCTACGGTTTCATCGCCTAGGTACTCCTGAAGATGCCGAGCCGTTTCGGGCTTGCTGCGCAGGGCGGGCAAGCAGTCAACAAAACGAAATAGCTGAACCCGCAATCCTGGATGACTCATGGCGAAGGCTAGGAGCTTATCATCCCAGCGCATTTGATCCCGCATCTGAGCCAGTAGGGAGCGCTTATCCCGGGTCGCCGCCAATAGATCTTTGGCGATTGCTTGCGTCTTTGTTTCGTAAGTAGTGGGTTGAGAAACCTTTAGAACCACGATATGTACCCCTCCTTAGGAAACATCAATATCTCTATTCTCTTTGCTCAAGAAATCACGACAGCTTCAAAGTTTAAGTTTTATATCAAGAAATAGACCGCCTACTTCTGTTTTCCAGTCTTCGGCTGGGAAAACCTTTAACCAATAACCAATAACCAATAACCAACCGCTAATCCTTAATTGCCAATCTCGCCGAATCAACCATAAGGGCGTTAATTTTGTGTAAAAGGCGCTCCGGATCGATCGGTTTGGGTAAAGTCTCGTCTGCGCCTGCCAAACGGCAGGCTTCCTGATCTCGAGGGAGATCGCTTGCTATTAGCGACAGAATTTTGACCCCTGCAGTCGCGACATATCTTCTGAGAGACTTGATGATGTCATATCCTTCCCCCCCACTTAACTGCATATTGATGAGTACTGCGACAGGATGTAGCAGTTCTACTTGCTCCACAACGCTTGATCCATCAATAATCCAAATTACTTGATAATCCGCCGCCGTGAGCATATCACAGATAATACCGGCGCTTTCCTCATGATCTTCGACCAGCAAAATTCGCCCAATCACTGGCTCCAATGGCGGATCTTTCGATTGAGTCGAGTAATCTGAATCTGGCCTTAGCCGTTGAGCTGGTAGTCGAACCGTAAACACTGAACCCGCACCCACCTCCGAGCTAAAACTAATGGAGCCGCCATGAAGTTCTACAAGCTGCTTAGTCAACGCCAGGCCCAGCCCTGTTCCCTGATACTGACGATGGCGCGAAGCTTCTAATTGTTGGAATTTTTGAAACAACAAGTTGTGTTGGGACGCAGGAATCCCAATTCCCGTATCTTCTACCTGGAAAACGGCTATTCGCTGCTCAACTCGCACCCGCAAATTGACCTTTCCGCCCTCAGGCGTAAATTTCACGGCATTACTCAGTAAGTTTTGCAAAATCTGCGCCACCCGCCGGGGGTCAGCGGGGAAACGGTCCTTATCCTGAGTGAATTTGAGATCAAGATTTAGCTCAACCCCAGTCTGATTGGCCTGCTCTCGAAATGCCTCCAAACTTTGACGCGCTAGCGTCGACAGAGAGAATTCACTGATTTCTAGAACCAACCGTCCTGACTCGATTTTGGAGACTTCCAGGATGTCGTTGATTAATTCCAGTAAATGCTCCCCGCAATCGTGAATAGTGTTGAGGTAATTCCTTTGGCGCAGGCTTAATTCCCCCAAATGCCAGCGCAACAAGGTGGCGGACATCCCAATAATGCAGGTTAATGGCGTACGGAGTTCATGGCTCATCGTCGCCAGAAATTCACTCTTAGCCCGACTGGCTGACTGAGCCGCTAGAAGCGCATCATTAAGTTCTTGGGTGCGTCCGACGACATATTCCTCAAGGGTTTGCTTCTGATGCTGGAGTTGACCGTAGAGCTGCGCTTGGTCGAT
>JAKSDM010000963.1 GCA_022360135.1 Pseudanabaenales cyanobacterium
AGGGTGCGGAAACCATACCCTGAAGCCAATAACTGATTAGTCAACCCAATCTAAATCACCAATCAGTTATTCGACGAGATTTTAAGCATGATAATTACCTTGGCCTTACAAAATCAGGGTAAATAGGCGAATTCCAATACCTAGGACAAGCATTTTGTGGGTTCCAATTTTGTTTTTCTAAAGAGCAGAACAACACCTGATGGCTAAAACTCCCCTTGCAGGAAGAAGTCAGGGTCAAGAAAAGCGGGCGCTAATAGGTATTAATATATTCGTTTACTAATACCAATTCTCTTTAAATCTGCCTAGAACGGAATCATAGTCAGCAAGGTTTTGGCGAACCTGATTCTGTACAACTTCATACGGAATTGGTATAAGTTACACCGATCGATGATGAGCATGCCAAGATGAATAAATCCAATAAGCACTACTGAATAAGGGTTTCAGACACCTAAGTTAGGTTCAGCCTCAAATTTGTTTGGTATTATCACTTAATTATCGTAGAATCCTGAGCTGATTGAAACCCTCATAGGGTGGGTTTTCTACCACTGTCCATTGGAGAAAAAGTATGCTCTTTTTAAGAATTCCATCGTCAAAAGTAAGAAAAGTAGGAAAAGTGTGAATTTTGGCAAATTATGATCAGCGCTTTCGGCGGCAATATTGGCCCAGAATAAAATCAACCCAGCAATTCCTAGGCTTGTACATGGATGCTAATAGAGCTTTATTGGTTATAGAGAAAACCCTTTTGTCTAGACAGCTCAGCCCCATTGAACGACTCGTTTTCCATGAATCTTGGTTGGGTAAAACCTATAGCGAGATGGCCAAGGACTCGGCTTATGGCGCTGATTACATCAAGGAAGTTGGCTCTCAATTGTGGCGAGATCTCTCAGGCGCTCTGGGGAAAAAAGTAACCAAAAAAAATGTTCATATAGTCTTGAGGCAGCACCCGCAAAACCTAGCCAAAAGGCGATCGCTGAGGTCACGGCGAGCCAGCTTAGAAGATCAAAAGAGAGACACCCACTATCTACATCAGGTTCCACAAGTCCAGTTAGAATTTCCCAGCGGTCCTGTCCCCTTAGAGTCACCTTTTTACATTGAACGTCCACCGATTGAGACGTTTGCTTACACGGGCGTCCGAGTTCCTGGGAACATTATTCGCATCAAGGCGCCTAGGCAATTTGGCAAAAGCTCCCTGATAATTCGAATGCTAGATTATGCAGTTACCCAGAATTACTGCACCGTCCATTTAGACTTTCAGACTGCTGATAAGAATGTCTTTGAAAGTCCAGATCAATTTCTGCGTTGGTTCAGCGCCACGATCAGTCGAGAGTTGCAGCTGGAATCCAGACTTGATCAGTATTGGGATCAGGAGATTGGTAGTCGGCTTAGCTGCACCCTCTATTTTCAGAGCTATGTGCTGGCCCAGATTCAGCGCCCTCTGGTTTTAGCCTTCAACGAAGTCAGTCGACTTTTTGAGTATCCTGAGATCGCTGAAGCGTGCCTACCCTTGCTACGGCTTTGGCATGAAAAAGCAAAACGAGGGGGAATTTGGCAAAAGGTGCGCTTCGTCGTGGCCTACTCAACAGAAGTCTATGTTCCCCTGAAGCTAAGTCAATCTCCGTTTAATGTGGGATTACCGCTAAAGCTGCCGCCATTTACCCTGGAGCAGATACAAGAACTAGCCCGACGCTGTCAGTTAGATTGGCTAGACGACTTACAAGTCCAGCAGCTGATAACCTTGCTCGGAGGTCACCCCTACCTACTACAATTGACGTTTTACCATCTTTGCAGGCAGACCATGACGCTAGAGCAAATTCTGAGCCAGGCGACAACAGAAGCGGGGATATATAGCGACCACCTACGGGGCCACTTAACGGTATTGTGTGCGGAACCAGAATTGAGCGCAATTTTCCAGCAAGTTGTCCAGAGCGAAGGTAGTGTGGCAATCAACCCGATTCACGCCTACAAACTCAATAGCATGGGGCTGTTGACGCTGGAGAACGATCATGTCATCCCCAGCTGTGAACTTTACCGTCTGTACTTCAGAGAGTATCTGACTTAGTGAAATGACCTATGAAGTGGGTGGCAGTCTAAGTTATGATACGCCTAACTATGTCGTGCGGCGAGCCGATGCCGAACTTTACGCCGGTCTGAAGGCAGGCAAGTTCTGCTATGTGCTCAATGCCCGCCAAATGGGTAAATCTTCTCTGCTGGTAAGAACGAAGCATCGGCTCGAACAAGTGGGATTTCGCTGCGCTGCTATCGATATGACCGGGATTGGCAGCGAAATCGTGACGCCTCTGCAGTGGTACAAAGGGGTTGTATCAGAACTGTGGCTGGAGTTGGGTCTTCTCGGCAAGCTGGACTTGAAAACCTGGTGGCGTGATGAGGATGACCTCTCCATTTTGCAGCGACTGAGCCGATTTATTAACGATTTGCTCTGGGTTCACTTTCCCCAAGATAGGTTGGTCATTTTCGTAGATGAAATTGACTGCAGTCTCAGCCTCGACTTTCCCGTTGATGACTTTTTTGGCCTGATTCGCTTTTGCTATAACCAACGCGCTCTCAATCCAGACTATCATCGTATTACCTTTGCCCTGTTTGGGGCGGCTACGCCTTCTGATCTGATTCGCGATAAAATTCGAACCTCCTTTAATATTGGTCAGGCTATTGAGCTGCAAGGGTTTCGCCCGGAGGAAGCGCAGCCGTTAGCCAGGGAATTAAGCTTGAGGACAGACGATGCCCAAACGGTCTTAAGAGCAGTGCTGAACTGGACCGGGGGACAACCCTTTCTGACCCAGAAGCTGTGTCAGCTGGTGGTCAACTCGGTAGAGGCGAAGCATCGGACTCAGCAATCTTCACCCCAATCAACAGATCAGTTAGCCCATGCTTCGCGCCTACGTATTCCACCTGACGCAGAGGAGTTTTGGGTCGAGTCAGTGGTGCGATCGCGCATCCTGGCCCACTGGGAATCTCAAGATGAACCGGAGCATCTGCGCACGATTCGAGATCGTCTCCAGCGTAATCAGCAATGGTTAGGGCGACTGTTGAGCATCTATCAGCAGGTGCTTCTTTTCGAGCAGGTAGGGGGAGATGGGGAGGCAGGGGAGGCAGGAGGGAAGGCAGGGAGAGATGGGGGAGAGGAATTGACGCCAAAATCCAAAATCCAAAGTCCAAAATCCAAAATCCAAAATCCAAAATCCAAAATTCTCCCGGTTTTTGCCGATGACAGTCGGGAGCAAATTGAACTGTTGCTATCTGGCCTGGTGGTTAAAGACAGGGGAAGACTGAAGGTCAAAAACCGGATCTATCGAGAAGTGTTTAACCTCGAATGGGTTGACAACCAATTAGCTGCGCTTCGTCCCTACTCTCAAGCCTTC
>JAKSDM010000262.1 GCA_022360135.1 Pseudanabaenales cyanobacterium
AGGGTTACCTTTGACCTGAGTGGGTTTAGCGCACGAACTATGCAACTTGAATGCAAATAAGCCTATATACCTAGCTGGTTAAAGCGCTTAAGCAGCGTAAAGTGATTCCTGAAGAAAGTACTCAACAATTGTTAAGGCATCCAACACAGTTCCTTTATGCTCTGGAAGATAGCCAACCACAAAGGGAGCGATTTCAGACGGAGAAAGATCTGTTGGCTGATGAATCGATTCAGGATCCAGCAACTCTACATCATCGACCTTCTCGACAACCAATCCGACGGATTGCTGTGGTGACTGCACCACAATAGCAATTGGCTCCTCTAATACCGGGAATTGTTTCCATAAGGGAAGATCGCCAACTAGAATATTTAGATCAATCAGCCACAGTATTTCACTACGCCAGTTACAGACACCCAAGATAGAACTTGAGATTTCTGGGATGGGTAAGATGTCTGTTGTCTTTAATGGCCTTACTTCTACAATGTCCTGTATCGGTAAGAACGTCCCGTTTTCCCCCGCAAGCCTAAACCGAAGAAAGCGCTGGCGCGTATCGTCAGGAATCGACTCTAACCCGAGAGGATCTCTTTGTGGAGCAGCCCCTTCAAAGGGTAACTGCAGTACGTTTATCTTTTCTCCCATGCTTAATGCCCCCTAATCCATAAAATGTCCCCTAATCCATAAAATGCCTTCTAACCTATAACTTGTTGAATTGCCTCAGCAAGCTGTTGCTGATCCACAGGTTTACTCAAATAAGCATCAGCTCCTAGCATGGAGCCCCAAAGCTTATCAGCTTCTGTACTTTTGTTGGAACAAAGCACAATGGGAATATCTTGAGTCTTTTTATTCGTCTTGAGATCCCGGCAGAATTCAAACCCACTTTGTCCGGGCAGAACAACATCCAAGAAAACCATATCAGGTAACTTAGCTTGGATCTCAAGCAGCGCTTCTTCACTGCTTTGAACCCCTAAAACTGTTATTCCCGACTGCTGAAGATAATGGGTTAATCGCTCTCTATCCGTTAAACTATCTTCTACAATTAAAGCAGTTACCATAAACCCTCCAAATCGTTTAGATACATTGAATCAACAATATTCTGATCATCAAATTCTGGCATTTTTACGTCAGATTGAGGGTAACAGCTGAGGATGCCGATGAGCGCTGTCACTAGTATTTTCATGATCTTGCAAATACTTCTTTAGCACCTTTAAAACTCGCTGTTGCTTGATCGGTTTACCCAAAAAACCAGAAGCTCCAACTACTTTAGCTCTAACCCGATCAGCAATTCCATCATTGTTGGTCACAATTACAATCGGGGTTTCTTGGAAGACAGAGATCCGTCTAATCTGGGCGCACAACTCATATCCATTCGCAATTGGCATCACCAAATCTAAGAAGATCAGTTTAGGCTGGATCTCTAATAGCTGTGGTAAGGCTTGTAGGGGATCAGCAATATTAACGTAACGGTATCCGGCGCCTTCAATGATCTGCGCCATTGCCTGACTATCTGTCGGGCTATCATCGATGTAAAGCACGGTATCCCCACAAGATATTGTTTTTCGTGGCAGTGTCTTATGGGATAGATTGTTTGGAGTAACCGCCGCCCGGGACCAAATTCCAGAATCAGGCGAAGTTTGCAAGGTAAGCGGAGAACTGTTAACAGCGCACTTGTCGAGAATCAGGTCACTGACATCAACTGTACGAATAATTTCTTTTTGTATGTGGGGAAGGATTGACAAGGTTAACGCTGTTAGCGGTTGTTCGACTCTTAAGGCCAAATCCCTAAAGGTTTGTTGCCCATCAACCAAGCCTATTAAAGCCTGGAATGTGGCTTGAGATGTTTGTTCCCTTAAGCTTGTAGGTTGCTCAACGACAGGGGCTTGGTTGGGAAGGATGTTAGTCAAGTTTGATTGTTCCCAAATTTGCCAGTCTTGTTGTACTTGTCTCCAGATTTGAGAATCCACACACTGCAGACTAATGCAAGGGAACTCAGCGGCATTTTGAGATCTCACCTTATAGGTAAATACCTTGCTAGATGCCTGGAAATTTAGAGTTCCTCGTTGGAGGATATCAAATAAAACCTCCGAGATATAGCCTGCAACTATCGCAGAAAAACGCTCTCTACTAAACTTCTTACGCACAACTAATTTGGTTAGCGCATTGTAATTTAAGGTTTGATATGCATTATGATTTTGCTTAATCAGCTCTGGACAGTACTTTAGAAATTGCCTGTACCAGCGACGTTTTGCATGGATTCGCATATTTGCCCAAACTATTTGCCCAGCTAGAAAGTACAGATGCCATGTATCCTCCGATCCAGCATTGATCGATAGAATCCCTGTAAATTGATGTTCTTTGCAATGTCTGATTCTTTTGTCTAGATCGATGATTATGATCGACATTCTTCTCTCTGTTAACTATTGTTAAGTTGACCTGATAAGTATTTTTCGCAGAAAACATCCTTCAAAATCATCTGAAATTCTACGGATCTTTCACAATCACGTACGCATAAATCCATAAAATGCCCTCTAACCTATAATTTGTTGAATCACCTCAGCAAGCTGTTTCTGATCCACAGGTTTACTCAAATAAGCAATCGCCCCTATCTCAACGCCCAAATTGCCAAGCACCCAGAACTGTTTCCAGAAGGCATCAAAATCGGACGGGCCTCTATCGTGGGCGCAACGGTGAAACGAGCCGAGGTGCGCCCCCCCCTAACGGCAGATGAGAAGCATACACGCTTCAAGCGACTGAAGAGATATCTGGCGGTAACGGCTGCGAAGGGATGTATTCTGGGCAGTCAATTTCTGAACTGTTCTATCAGAAGGGAATTCAACATGTGGGAATCAATGAGGTCATTGCTACATCTGGTGTAGCGAAGCGAACACTTTATCGTTGGTTTCCTTCCAAAGACCAACTGATTGAAGAAGTAATGAAATATCGTGCTACTCGATGGATTCAATGGTTTGAAGATGCTGTTGCTGGCAAAGGTGGTACAGCCAAGGAACGACTGCTGACTACATTTGATGTACTTCAGGGATGGTATTCTCAGCCTGATTTCCGGGGATGTCCATTTATCAATGCTGTCTTAGAGATTGCTGATGCTTCTCATCCTGGCCACCAGGTCTCGGTTCAATTACGAGAGATTATCCGAACTTACATCATGAAGCTAGCATCTGAAGCTGGTGTACGAGATCCTGCATCATTTTCGCAGCAGTATTTACTTTTAATTGGGGGAGCCAGTTTAATGGCGACGATTGAAGGTAATCCAATTGGGGCGCAATATGCCAAAAATACACTGTCTGTTTTG
>JAKSDM010000694.1 GCA_022360135.1 Pseudanabaenales cyanobacterium
CCGCCAGGAACCAGAATCATGTCGAGGTCAATCTGATCGCCTAGCTTTTCAGTGAAGTAGCGAACCTTTTTTCGCTCTTTACGCAGTGTTAGCTCCCCCATTTGATCAGGTCGTAGGTCTTTTGGATGATGGTCAGGTTACTCACGAATTATTAATCTATGCTGGACAGAAAATATTTTTACCAGTCTGAATGGGCATAGGCCGTAAAAATCCCAGAAACACACAAAAAGTTAGTAGCAGGTACAATCAATGCCTGCTGTGCGGACTATCAACGCCAAGGCAAACCAATTCATCTAACTCAACAGGTCAATGATAGCGCCTACAGTATCATGGCCTATATTGTTTCCGTTTTGCTCATGAACTTCTCCTGTCATATTGGGGGAGTTCAGAGCTTATAATCCTGTCCAGTTTTTGGGGTCCATCTCAATGTTAAAAAATAGAATCAATAGAAGAGCTATTCTTCACGGTGCTATCACCTTGACAGGTACATTGACAGCAGTTCAGCTCGGCTCTGTGAAGAAAACGCAGGCGAACCATACTTCATCAAGTCAACGCAAAGGAATTTTGCTAGCGGTAGATTTACAAAATGGCTTTTTGACCTCACCCGAATGTAAAGCGGTTGTACCAAAGGTTGTTGCTAATGCCAATCAATTTTATCAGGTTTGGGCGACTCGCTTTTTTAATCGGAATCCTAACTTCTCACGTCAAGTGAACTGGAACGAAATGGTATCTGGACAGGAAACAGAGCTTGATACAACCTTAACTCCAGTGGTCAGCAAGACGTTTGAAAAGCCTTCATATTCTCCACCAAGTGAGTTAATCCAAGCCTTGCAAAGTGATACTATCACTACAGTTGCAGTGTGTGGCATTGATACAGATGCTTGTGTGATGGCTGCGGTTTTGGAAGTATTTGATGCAGGAATTGAGACATTCGTAGTCTCAGATGGTTGTGCTTCGAGTGGAGGACAGGAATATCATGAGTCGGCAATTAAGCTTTTGAAAAGGAACATCGGAGCGCAATATGTAGTTTCTTTTAGCGAATTACCTGCCATGTTGGCGTATAACCACGATTCGTGAATTAAAGGCGCGATTCAACTTGTGTTCCGATAGGGTAATATCAAGTTGTTAAGAATGCCCATAATAAAGCTTAGCCGCATAAACTCCCTCTACTAGAGATTTGAGCCTCCTTGCAATGCAGTTTATATTGCGGGCAATTAATCTGACTTGATATCTGCCCCCTGCCCTAGCCACCGGCTGCAGGTCTAACGGCTGCGGGGCTGTCGGTTGCAACGAATCACCAATAAATTGCAATATATCTGCAACGAATTGCATATAAATTCGCTAAAAACCAACGAATTCCCAGCGAATCCCCAATAAACTTTCAGAAAAATTACAAAAAACACCCCAAATATTGCAACTTACCTACAACGACTTTGCATCAATCTTACAAAACCACAGTGGAATAGGGGTTTCAGTGGTTCGTTTTGAACCGTTTGGAAGCGTAATATATTTGCAGGCTAAGCGTATTTATGATATTGCTCCCTATTAGGAGTGCTGTTTGGGGAATAGCATCATTGATTACGAATTACGCCTGGTCGTGGAGAAGGTCGCAGTTGATTCTCAAAGTGTAGTCAAACGCGACACCATCAAAGTCTACGATGTGACTGCCCCAGAATCCATCTTGGACTTAGGTCTGCAGCATGAAGAACAGATTTCCCTAATCGGCAAAGTTCAGAATGCGGTGATCGCTGAACAAGCTAAATTGATCGACCCTGGCTACTCAGTTTGTCCGAAATGTGAACATAAGCTGAAGAAGAATGGTCATACCAAATCCAATTTTCATGCTGTGCTTAGTGACCACAAGACGCCTATCCAAAAACACCAATGCACTCATCCAGACTGCAATTGACAAAGTACTCCCACCACCACCACAGTATTTGGGACGAGTAAGCTAATCGGCATTTAAATTTCCAGGCCGATCCTTGACCTGAATGGGTTTCAGCGCAAAAATTCTGCAACTTAAATGCACATCAGCTTATCCATCCTGATTTAGCTAAATTGCAATGTGAGCAAGGGGCGCTACATACCTACCGTGAAGCCCAGACTAACCTGGGGAAGTTGACCGTGCGTCGGCGTCCGGTCAATAACCATAACAAAATCAAAGAGATAACGAACCAGGTTGGGGCGTTCCTAGGCCGTGAGAATCTCAACCCCATTGGCCAAGATGACTGTGCGCCTGCGGCTGAGGAAGTGATTGTCTAAGTTGATGGGGGACATCTGCCGATCCAAGAGAAGGACAAACGGAGTTTTGAAGCCCTCTCCGTATTAGTGTATCGACCTGAGAGTATTCGAGAGATAGATAACCATCATCGTGAAATTGAGGACAAAAGTTGTGCGATGTCAGCCTTGGATGATGAGCTTGTCACCATCAAGACCTATGTCCTCAATGAGGCCCACAAGCAAGGCATGACTCAGCGGACTAAGGTTACAGCGCTAGCAGATGGGACCGCTAATTGTTGGTCTGTCGTCTCCAGTCTGGCTCCTCACTGCCAGCAGATTGAAAGCATTTTAGATTGGCTTCATATTGGCAAGAAGTTCCAGACGGTGAAGAATGCGCTAGGAGATGCGTTTGAAGATTCTCTAGAGCGAGCTAAATGGAAACTGTGGCATGACAAAGTAGAGGAGGCACTGAGTAAGCTGGAGCTGCTCAGGAGCAATGTAACAGATGAGAAAAACACGAAATTCAAAGGATCTCTATCGGACAAAAGTCGATTGACAGAAGTACTAGGGATAGAAAATGAGTCGTAATCATATCGTAAGACCTAAACGTTATAAAAGTCAGCTCATCGGCTTGACTCTCGCCGTCTTAATGGGACTTGTTTATTGGAGTCTGAATGGGTTAGCACCGTCAGCCTCACTGGCAAATGCTGAACTCTTTGATGCTGTTTGGGAGACCATCAATGAAAACTTCTACGATCCAAACTTCAATGGTGTTGATTGGGCAGCACTAGGAGCTCAATATCGATCACAGGTGAGAGAGGCATCCTCACCGGCGGAAAAGGCGGCTCTAATTAACGAGATGCTAGCTCCGCTTCAGACCTCCCACACCCATCTCTACACTGCCGACACCCCTGCCTACTACCAGATATTGGGCATCTTCTATCCACGCTCATCAGAGCTCCAAGCTCAGCTCCAAGATTTTTTTTCAGAGGGCAAAATTGAGTACGTAGGAATTGGCATTGTCACTCATGACATAGACGGTCAAACCTTTGTCAAAGCCGTATTCGATGGCAGTCCAGCCGCTGCGGCAGGCCTACAAGCGGGCGATCAAATTTTGAGCGTGGCCGGTCAACCATTTCAACCTATCCAATCATTTGCCGATCAGGTAGATCAACCAGTCACACTACAGATACAAACCTCGGCGAATCCTGACAGCCAACAAGAAATTACGGTGACCCCAAAGCGGTTTGATGGCGCCACCATGTTTCTGGACGCCATGACAGACAGTGTGCAGGTGGTGAACAAAGCAGGCCGACAGATCGGCTATATCCACATCTGGTCCTACGCGGGAGAGCAGTATCAGCAAAAGCTTGAAGAAGAGCTATTTTACGGTCGTTTGAAAGACGTCGATGCGCTGGTGTTGGATTTCAGGGACGGCTGGGGAGGCGCACCGCCGAACCCGCTTCACATCTTTACAGCTAGAGGTCCTAGTGTGACGACTATCACTCGCAGTGGCCAAGTTTACACTTCTAAGAGTCAGTGGGAAAAGCCAGTGGTCATGTTGGTGAATGAAGGCAGCCGCAGCGCTAAAGAAATCTTGGCCTATGCCTTTCAGCACTACGACATTGGCCCCGTGGTGGGAAGTCCAACAGCTGGGGCGGTTGTCGCTGGAGGCCCATTTATCATGCCAGACAATAGCGTACTGTATGTGGCGATGGCCGATGTCTATGTTGACGAAACGGTTCGTCTAGAGGGCAAAGGCGTGACGCCAGATGTGGTTGTGCCCTCCCCAATCGCCTATGCCCAAGGGGCTGATCCGCAAAAAGAACAGGCGATCTCCACCGCCCTAGAAATGCTCAACTCTTGACCTGCTAGCAGTTCTGCCGCTTGGCCAGCAACTTAAAGCGG
>JAKSDM010001634.1 GCA_022360135.1 Pseudanabaenales cyanobacterium
GCTCATGGACAGTAAAACTCAGGTCGGGAATCCGGATAGCCCCTTTGTTAGAAAACTAGAAATTACGGCGAACAATATCCGCAAAGCCATGTTGAATAGGCCGGGAACAGCAGTGATGTCAATCCCCTACGGTTTATCTGTCATAGCTGAGGGAGAACAGCAGATCTGGGGCCTGTCTTTTGGTCAAACTGAAGCGTCTAGGGGTGAACTAGCCAGAGAGTGGACTCAAGCTTTCACGGTAGCAACGGCCACCGACTTTGATCTGGTGATTAGTGATGTTGATCCCCGTTACGCCGCCGATATCCTGGCTGGCGCCAGAGCCTTGCAATATATCTGTGATTGGGATATTCCTCAGAATTCTTTATTGCGTCATCCCGATCAGGGGTGTGTTGCGCTGCTGTTTAATGTCTGTAACGAGTTAAAAAATAACAGCGGCATTGGTAATGACGGCGCTAAATTTCATCTGGATGTTTTAGCGGACATTACCCGGCGAAAGGCGGCCGAAATGGTTTCTCGACTGGCTCAAGCGTCGACTGTAAGTCAAGTGTTAACCCTCTTGTCAACTGCTAAGAGCCAAGTTTTGCAACACTGGGAACACCATCTAAGAGCCGTTAGCGAGGCGAATGAGTGGTTTGAGAGTCTGCGAAACCTAGCCTTAGAGGCTTACCAAAGGGAGCAATTGGGTTTAGACAATCGTTCAGCGCTACAAATGCTGGAGGATAAATTTCAGCAATACGGGGGCGATCAGAATCCGATCACCCAGGCGATCGCCCAGATTCATCAGAGCTTACAAACTCGCCCAAACCTGGCGGCCACCCTGGCGGCCATCGAAAAAGCAGCTGCAATTTATCAAGAGCATGAAGGCTTAGGCGAAGGGGGGCAACGCACCCTTCGCCTGTTGAAAATCTGTCGGCATTTTAAGACTTGCATTCTGGCCACGCATAATCAAGCGGTAGCGACTTATTTTCAAGTACTCGATCCAGATCTGACCAACTTTTTACCTGACGACGTTCAACCGTTTTTTCAGACCCACTGTTTCAAAGCCAGCATTTTAGGTTTAGTCGGCTTCGATCTAACCAGACAAACGCCTCAAGCCGCCATTGATTTGGCGATCGACTATGGCGGCTGGCAAAAACCCTACGCCTCCCCTTTAAAGACCTGTTTTCTGCAAATTCCACTCATCTTAAGCCGAATCTAAAGACCTTAAGACAAGCTGGAGCGCATTATCCATAGCAGCCTGTGTTTTCTCCCTTTGCTTTCCTGGTTCGCCTCTATCTACCCATTAGCGCCGCTATAGTTTTAGGCGTTTTGATCAGCTTCTTCCTAGGATTAACCGTTTTCAGGCGCCGGTTTAAGTATCCACTGAACCGAGAAATTCCCGCCTACTTAGGTAAATTCTTGTTTATGGCGGGCGTTCCCCTGAGTATTATCAATTTTCTACACCAGGCTGATTTGTCAGGTTCCGTTCTATTGGCTCCCGTAGTCGCCTGGGTCGCTATCCTGATGGCGTTTCTCTGTAGCCGCCTCTGGATTCGGCCCAACCAAGCCCATTGGGCTAGAGCCAGTCAGGGCAGTTTTTCTCTGGCCTCAATGTTTGGCAATACGGGTTACATTGGATTTCCGGTGATTCTGCTGCTGCCCCAATTAGGCCCTGACTACTTTGGCTGGGCTTTGTTCTACGACGTTTTGGGCACTCTGTTGGGGGCCTATATCTTGGGAGTTATCCTGGCGGCTCACTTTGGCAGTCAGCGGCGATCAGGCAAACAATCTTCGCTGCCTCCCCAATCTGGTAAGCGCCCCCCCTTCAGAAACAGGGCGACTCTACAGGAGGTGCTGAAAAATCCCACCATGCTGGCGTTTGTTCTGGGACTGGCGCTGCGTCCCGTTCCTTGGCTAAACTGCTTAGAGGTTTCTTTGAATGGGTTTGCTTGGTTGATGGTCATGCTGTCTCTGGTGTTAATGGGAATGCGGCTGCAGCAACTCTCTTCTTGGCGAAATCTGAAGCCAGCTTTGGTAACAGTGGGGATTAAGATGATCCTGATTCCGCTGCTGGTTGGGATGGCCCTGACATCCTTTGATTTTGAGGGGCCGCCTCGCTTGGTTATGGTATTGCAAGCTGGTATGCCCTGCGCTTTTGCCACGCTGGTTCTAGCAGAAACCTACAATTTGGATCGAGATCTGGCGGTCACCAGCGTGGGTTTGAGTTCCGCCCTGCTGCTGGTGACTTTGCCGCTATGGCTTTGGGGTTTCTGCACCTGGTAAAGAAAGCGATAGGAATTGGCGATTGCGGGCTGGCGATGGGGAAAGCTGGAAGATAGCCGACGAAAGCTGCAATCGGCAAGCTTACTCAATGCTTGGATTCAGACGCTATGAGAAATCGAATACATCGTCGCCTATTTGCTTTCGTCTTGCCTCTGTTGGTCGGGGTGACGGCTTGTGACTCCCTTTCCAGCGCTGGGCAGTTCTCTGATCAGGATTCCACCCTGCAGATTTGGTGGAGCGAAGGATATTATCCCGAAGAAACAGAGACGATTCGACGGGCAGTCGCCGCCTGGTCAGAGGAGAGCGAAATTGAGGTTGAACTGGTTTTTTACAGCGAAAAGGATCTGATTCAGCAAAGTGAGAGTGCGATCGCCGCTGGTAATCCTCCAGATATCCTCTATGGCTATAGCCTTGAATTTTCTCTTATTCCACGTCTTGCCTGGAATGGCGAATTAACCGATACCAGCGACATCATTGAACCCCTCAAGCCGCTCTATAATCCTGAAGCCTTAGAGAGTGTTTACTATCAAAATCATAAAGCAGGTAAACGCAGTTACTACGCAGTTCCCATCTCTCAACAAACGACCCATATCCACTACTGGAAAGATTTATTAGCAGAGGCAAACCTTAGCTCAGAACAAATTCCAACCGAATGGAGCGATTTCTGGAGCTTCTGGCCACAGGTTCAAGAAACTTTACGGCGACAAGGGCAGGCAGACGAGCTATACAGCATGGGAATCCCTATGTCCACTGCAGCCACAGATACGTTTTATCAATTTGAACAGTTTTTGGAAGCCTATGATGTCAAACTACTTGATTCTGAAGGCCAACTCCTGATTGACGATCCTCAAGTCAAGGTAGGCATTGTCAAGGCCCTAGAAGCATTCACCCACTTTTATAAGCAGCGATATGTACCCCCGAATGCCTTGGATTGGGGAGATCCAGACAATAACGTCACCTTCCTCAGTCGTCTGACCTTGATGACGCCCAATCCAACCCTATCAATTCCGGGTTCCCAACGTCAGGATGAAATCACCTACCGCCAAAGAATGGCCACCGTAGAGTGGCCGCATAAGCCCAGTGGTAAGCCTATGCGTTATGTTGCATCTACCAAACAGGTGGCGATCTTTGCAGGCTCCAAACAACTTAAAGCGGCGAAGGAATTTGTCGCCTACCTAGTAGAACCGAAAATTCTAGCAGCGTATATTGAGGGGGCCCAAGGACGCTTTTTTCCGATCATGCCAGAACTTCTGCAGGCGTCTTTCTGGAGCGATTCTAGTGATCCCCATATATCAGTCGCAGCCCGACAATTCAAATCGATCCGTCCCTTATACACTGTTCTGAGTCCCGCCTATAGTCAGGTTCAGGCTGAAAATATCTGGGGTCAAGCGATTCGAAGCGTTGCAGCTAATGGCGTTTCTGCCGAGGCGGCGGCGGATATGGCAATTTCAGAGATTAAACGCATCTTTGCTGAGTGGAAATAGATGATTCTCTATCATGTCGCTCTGTTGTTGGCAACTTCTACCGTCGGGCTGTTGACGCCTTCTAGTTTGAATGGAGTAACGGCCGCTTCAATAGCGCTGGCAAGTTCGAAACCGGAACAGGCATTATCGCCATTGACTGAGACGCTAGCCTTAGAAAATGTCCCTACCCCTGCTGAACGGCCAGTCTTGAAGTTGGAAAGTGCGGGTAAAGCGGTCATAGAACTGCAGCGGCAGCTAAAAGGGTTAGGCTACTACGACGGCGCGATCGATGGCCAATTTGGAGAAAAAACTCAAGCCGCCGTCATGGCCTTCCAAGCTAAGATTGGCTTGACTACAGACGGCATTGTAGGCGCTAGCACCTGGAGAAATCTATTAGCCGGTCAATCCTTTGCTGAATTCACTCCCTCGATTGCTCTATCGCCTTTACTGTCCACCCTGGTTTTTGAGAGAACTTCAGTGGTCATCGCCATCCAGCCGAGAGCCCCCGCCTCTGCTCCTTGGTTGTTATTTCTTATGCCGGTTATTCCACTAACCGGGGGAGGGCTGTTCTATCTTTATCGACGGTTGAGCCAAACCTATCGAACCCAGCAGAGAAGAGCGTTACGCAATGGCGCCCAAAAGCCGCTAAAGCTGATTCACTGGATTGAATACTTTCCCCTAATCGGGTTGTTGATTGTGGGCCTAACCACTTTCATCGCCTATATATATGTTCGGGAGCGCTTAGTGCAGCCAACCTTGGGGCGACTTGAAAATGCCGCACTGCTAAAAGAGACGGAACTGGCCCATTGGTTTGAGCATCAACGTCGGTGGGTGCTTGAAGCGGCTGAGGCGCTACAAACCCTATCATACATAGACATTCTGCTGAGTCAACAGAAGGTCGCCATTTCTGCGTATCAGGAAGCTTATGATGGTCTCTCCAGCTACCTTTCAAGGCTCAACACATTTGCCGCGAGTGATCCAGACTTGGCAATTTTGACCAATGGCGGGATCGTTATTTTCTCAACTGATAAAAATCGCGAAGGCCAATACCAACCCCTTCAAAA
>JAKSDM010000315.1 GCA_022360135.1 Pseudanabaenales cyanobacterium
AATAATGGTAATCTGGGCGTCGCCCGTCCCTGGAGGAAGGTCAATTAATAGATAATCTAACTCGCCCCAATCGACCTCTTGAATAAATTGGGTGATAATCTTATGCAGCACCGGACCCCGCCAGGCTAGGGGATGATCAGGCTCCGCCAATAACCCCACAGACATCACCTTAATCCCATAGGCCTCCAATGGTCTGAACCGCTGTCCGGCTGGCGTGTCAATCACCTCAATGTCCCCTGGGGATAACCCCAACATCTGAGGAATATTAGGACCATAGATATCGGCATCGAGTAAACCCACCTTCGCCCCCGTTTTTGTCAGCGCCGCCGCCAAATTGACCGCAGTTGTGGATTTACCCACCCCTCCCTTACCGCTTGACACCGCTAGAGTGGTCCGCACGCCGGGAATCGTACACAGCTGAACATACGCCTTTTGACACCAGGTTAAGTCGCTCAAGGCTAACTGAACCCGCTCCTTAAGGTCCTGTTGGTGAGCGCCGACATAGAGGCGTAGATAGATGTAGTTATCCACCACCCGCAGGTTTCGCACCATGCCCAAATCCACAATGTTGTTGTTTAAGGTGGGTTCAAGCAACTGCTTCAGACAGTTGACGGCTGCTTGCTTGCGGGCCGCTATGACCGGATTCTTAGGGGCGGTGTCGGGTGCTTTAGCAGGAGTGTGGGCAAAGGGAGACTCGTGATTAAGCATGGGAAGTTTCCGCCAGGTGATCCTGAATCTTTTGAATAGCCCGTTGGGAGAAGATCTGCACATCTTTATCCGGATCATCCAGGGTTTGTTGCAGGGCGGGCAATACATCCGGATTACCGATATTCCCCAGGGCAATGGCGGCCTCCCGTCGAACATCAGAATATTCGTCAGAAAGGGCTTTGACCAGACTAGGGATAGCATCATCGGTCGCCACCTTTTGCAAGGCCCGGGCCGCAAACTTGCGCACCTGCCAGTGGTCATCCGCCAAAGCTTGGGTAAGCACCGGGGCCGCCGCCTTCGCGACCAGTAAATCGAGGGATTGGGTTGCATTGCGCCGGACTTGCCAGTCGGCGTCCTGGGCGATCGCATCACACAAGATAGGGGTCACCGCTTCATCACTCAGATGGCCCAAAGTCAAAATAGCCGAACGCCGAACTTCCTCATTGGGGTCCTTCACCAGGGCCAAAGCTGGTTCGCACCGTACTACCTGATTGAGATAGCGCAGCGTAACCACCGACGCCTCCCTGAGCAAAGGACTCTCAGATTCAAAGAACGGCAAGATGTAGGGCAACGCCTGAGCGTCATGAATCTTGCGCAGCAAAATCAGCACATTCAGCTGCACGTTTTCATCATCGATCTGAATCGCATCCAACAGCTTGAGCAAGTCATCCGGACTCACCAGCTCCTTCAGCGCCGACAGAGCTTCATTGCGCACCGTCTCCGTGTGGGAAGAATCCAGACAATTCAGTAAGGGGGAAATCGCCACTGGATTCGCCATTTCCCACAGCGCAATCACCGCAATTTCCTGCACTATCGGACTTTCATCATTGAGAACGGCGATTAACCCCTCAATTGCGTCCTCATCCCCCAGATGCTGCAGGGCCTTAGCAGCCACCAGCCGATCATTGAGATCCGGCGATCGCAACGTCTCTACCCACTGCGCCACCTCTGGGTCAATGTTGATATAGCTCATAGTTACAGTTCTCCCTAGCGCAACAGAAATGGAATCTGCACAGTAATGGCGTTCGTCGGACACTCTTTCTCACAGGGGAGACAAAACCAACACTCGTCATATTTCATATAGGCCTTGCCCGTCTCTGGATTTTTCACCAACACATCCAGCGGACACACCTCAATGCAAGCCGTGCACTTTTCTAAACACTTAGACTCGTCGACGATGACGGGAACATCTACACGTTGGGTTGTTAGAGCCATAGGGCAGCGTTTATTGGGTAGAGAACGGGGGAAGATATGGGATTTTAGATTTTAGATTTTGGATTTTGGATTCTCTAAAATCTGGGGTCTGGGGTTTAGAATTCTCCAAAATTCAGACACCGAGTTAAGGAGGATTTTAGATTTTGGATTTTGGATTTTGGATTCTCTAAAATCTGGGGTTTGGGTTTGGAATTTCTCCAAAACTTAGGTGCTGACTTTAGACGGCATGTTGTTATTGCCCATTAGTTGTTGATGATCAACAATTGCTTAAGCGAACAGGCGCAAGTAACAGATGACAAGTGAAGCATGGCAAATAACGCCTAGACTCTGGATTCTAGATTCCGAATTCGATCTCAATAGGCAATGTCCTGAAATCTAAAAGTCAAAATCTAAAAGCCAAAATCTCCTGGTTTATCGAACCGCTACATCATACACTTCCTGCTGCAAATTCACGTCCACGATATAGGGTTCGATGGGGCGTTTGCACAGTTCCATTTGACCTGCTTCGTTTTTCTTCAGGTTCACGTGGCAGAACCATTCTGCATCGTTCTTTTCGGGATAGTCGAGGCGATAGTGATAGAGGCCCCAACGGCTTTCTTTGCGGTAGATGGATGCCCGGGCGGCCATCTCGGCGCAGTCGCGAATAAAGTGAACTTCCATACAGCGCATAAGTTCGTGGGGATCTCGGGCACCCATGAGGTCCAGGGTTTCGGGATAGCGTTCGAAGGCGGCTAAGCCGATGTCCATCTTGGTGGGGGATTTGGGGGGTTGGAGGTAGTCGTTGACATAGCGGCGCAGTTTGTATTCCACCTGGGTATGGGGGATACCGTTGGGGCGGTCCAGGGGGGCGTAGATGCGGGCTTTTTCAGCAGCGAGGAAGTCGGGGTCAGGGTCGACATGCTCCAGGCCCTGGATATATTCCATGGCGTTGATGCCGGACAGACGACCAGAGACGAATGCGCCGATCATGTAGTTGTGGGGTACGCTGGCCATATCTCCAGCGGCATAGAGACCAGGCACAGTGGTTTCGGCTTTTTCATTCACCCAGACGCCGGAAGCGCTGTGCCCACTGCACAGACCAATTTCTGAGATGTTCATCTCTACGCCGTCGGTGCGGTAGTTTTCGCTGCGACCTGCATGGAACCGACCGCGACTGGGGCGTTCGTTGGACCAGAGGATGCGCTCGATTTCAGCAATGGTGTCGTCATCCAAGTGATACATTTTCAGATGCACTGGCCCTTTTCCCGAATTTAATTCTTTCCAGATCTCCAGCATCATCTGACCGCTCCAGTAGTCGCAGCTGATGAAGCGATTACCCTCGGCGTTAGCGGTGTAGGCGCCAAAGGGACTGGCCACATAGGCGCAGGCTGGGCCGTTGTAGTCTTTGATTAAGGGGTTAATCTGGAAACATTCAATATTCGTGAGTTCAGCTCCCGCATGGTAAGCCATGGAGTAGCCATCCCCGGCATTGGTGGGGTTTTCGTAGGTGCCATACAGATAGCCAGACGCTGGCAGCCCCAGACGACCACAGGCCCCGGTGCAAAGCACCACTGCTTTGGCTTGGATCACCACAAAGTCGCCTTTGCGTACATCAAAGCCCACCGCCCCAACCACGCGGTTGTCTTGGACCATCACGCGCGTGGCCATGACCCGGTTGGTGACCCGCACCTTCTCTCGCTTTACCTGGCGAGACAGAATTTTCTTCAGATCCTTCCCTTCCGGCATAGGCAACACATACTTGCCCACTCGGTGCACCTGCTTCAGGTCATAGTTGCCTGCGTGATCTTTTTGGAACTTCACCCCCCAGCGTTCCAGTTCCTGGATCACCTCAAACCCCCAGCGCCCGGTTTGGTACACCGCCTTCTGGTTCAAAATGCCGTCATTGGCCAGGGTGATCTCCCGCACATACTGCTCGGGGGTGGAGTTCCCTGGAATCACCGCCGTATTGACGCCGTCCATCCCCATCGCGATCGCACCGCTGCGGCGAATATTGGCCTTCTCTAAAATCAAGACATTGGCGTCGGGGTTGGCCTGCTTAGCCTTAATCCCCGCCATTGTGCCAGCCGTGCCCCCACCAATCACCAAAAAATCTGTCTGCAGATGCTGAGTATTCACGCAAAATTCCTCATATCGACTAGGGAACCAAATCTCGTCACAGTCATAGGTTTCCAGCGCTGATTTTCTTAATCCTAAAAAGCCTCCGAAATAGTCTCAAGGTGATTTGTATAGAAACGCACTGTTTATCGATTCAT
>JAKSDM010000424.1 GCA_022360135.1 Pseudanabaenales cyanobacterium
AAACAGCCAAATTTCAGCCCGCTGGGGTAGGCGTAAGGCCCAACTGGAAACGTTCCGCGATCGGGTAGGAACACCCGAGCTGGTTCCAAGGAATGTTATCTGCAACGGTTAACCCACCTCACTCAACCATCTCACTCCTAATCTATCTTGCCATGGCAAATTAAATTATGAGGCGACAAGAATTCCAGTACTCCATCCACCGGCTTAGCAACTTTTCCTAGATCCTTTCGGGCCTATGCCAGCCAGCCACTTTGGGGGCCGACGCCTTGAGGGGTTTCGACGATTGGGAAAAACCACCCAGTGATGTCCCATTCGGTTCCTGGGTCTGGGTAAAGGATGAGTTGATACTGATTCAAAATGAGATTAACTTACGCTTCACCGCTTGCATACAAATAGAAACTCGAAAGTTGATGTGCTTATCGAGTTCTTTATCAAGTTCCGGCGCCAGTTTTGCTTTTAGACGTTGTACGCGGGTCTGAGCCGCCCTGAGGGAGATATGGAGTCGATCTGCGATCGCAGGATCGGTCAAGCAATTGAGACATATCAATCCCAGGACCTCTTTATCCTGGTCGGTTAGAGGAATTTCTTGAAGAATCTCCCTAGGTCCCCATAAGTAACCATTAAGGGCGCTACGAGCCCCTTCCAGAAATCGCTCCCGGCGCTCTATCTTATTCACCACAGCGAAGCCGCCTTGATGGTCTCGCTTCTTCAATGGCCTTAGCAGGCCAGGATCGCTGGTATAAACCAGAATATTGAGGGTTGGATACTGCTCAAGAATATGTTGGAGTAGATCTAAACCGGGTTGAGCTGACTGCTCACCGCTAAGTCTGCCATAGAGCAGATCAACAACGATTAGATCGGGCGTTTCTAAGGTCAATCTTTCGAGCGCCTGCTCCGGCGCTGAAGTCATTATACAACGGGCTCCAGGCTCCAGTTTTTGCAGCCAATCGCAGTTGTTCTGAGCAACCTCTGGGTGATCTTCAACCACTAAAAAAAGAGAACATTGGGAAGAAGTCATCTTACTTTTTCTTTGGATTTTTATTGAGAACAGATCTGAGCCGATAAAAACGATTCGCCAATTTAGATATCCTAGACGGCAAAGTCCAGGTGAGTTTTACCCGCATTCCCCCATCAGGCAAAGCAACTCTTTCCCAGGAGCCGCCAGGAAGCTCTGAGGCCACAGTTTCCATCAGCTTAGTTCCATAACTGCCTGGTTTAGCGGGCGTCGAGTAATGTTTGCAACCATCATTCTCGATCAGTAGGTGACATTGACTGGCTTCCCGCCACAGGCGAACGATGACTTGAGTCGCCTCACCGTGGGGAGGTTGGGCATGGCGGATAACATTTGTAATCGCCTCACGGAAAAAGTTGAAAATGTCCTCGCGATTGGCAATCCAGGCGCTGTCCAAAAAAGGTTCTCCCAGCGGCTGCAGAGTCTGGCTCACTGCCAGGGTTAATTCAGCAGAGTGAATCAACTGCGCTAGCCTTATCCGAATACCCATATCCAAACCGGCGCGTAACTCCGGCGTTACCTCCAATCTTTTGGCGATAACCCGAGTATCGACAAGTTGGTTACGAAGATCAAAACCAATCCGCTCTAACCTTTCCAAAATGGATTGAGTCTCTAATGCGGGATGCTCCAGTTGTAGCAACTCAATTCGATCCATAACAATCTTGAATTCTTGGAGCGGCCCGTCATGAATATCCGTAGCAATTCGATGGAGCAGTTTGCGGGCGTAGAGGATAATCGCTCGTCGCTCTACCGAGCCTTGCACCTCTGGCAAGAGTAACCGAGCAATCCACAAACTAACCGCCAATGAAATTCCCGTTGTCAGCCACGCTAACCCAGGTAGAACCAACGGCGGGATGACTCTAACCCAGAGAAATATCAAGCTCAATCCGCCGTACCCGCCAATCATGACTAGACCCATCAAGAGCGCCCATTGCTTCAGTGAGCGACTGGATTTGCCTATACTCGAAACAACCAGCCCACTGACTAGAACTCCCCCAGTAAAGAGGATGACGCCCTCTAACCACTTAGGCGGCGATCGGTAAAACGAATCCGTCAATAGATTCGCCAGCAAATTTGCTTGGACCACTACTGCAGGTATTTTCTGCATTGAGGCCAATCGAATGGCGGTTGAATACAGATAATCCTGTTCTTCTGAAAACCCAATCAAAACAATTTTATTGTGAACTTGTTGTAACTTCCGGTCTGCAGACGGGAGCAGCTCACAGCTATCAAACAAGGGGAAACAGATGGACTCGACCGGAAGTGTATTAAAGGGGGTATTGGATTCAAAAAAGTTAATTCGGTAAGAGGACTGTTCGGATATAAGGTCTCTTCTACGAATGGGGGAGACGACATCCTGATTCTGTAGCGAATCTCTAAATTTCTGATCGGCAAGCACCGCAAATGATTGGATGCGATAAATTTGATCAGGATTGTCCTTCCCTCTAAACCTGCCAGTCAAGCGAATGCGACGAGCCGGGTTAGTGAGAATACCAGGTCGCCTGAATGCAGATTCATATTCAAAGAACCCCTGCACCTCTTCAGGCGGAGCCAACAGTTCATCTTTATCATCACAACACAGGAAGCGGTTATAAATTGCTAGCTCTGGGGGATTTGTGCGAGACAATTGGCTAGTGCGGGCTACTAATACAATGCGCTTCTGATTTTCAGGTTCACGGAGTAGGTCTCGCATGGCGGTATCTGATTCATCAGTGGCTTCTGTCCAGTAGCTAGGAAAATTCAGGACGACCACTCCAGTCTCGGCTTTAATGAGATGACTGACGAGGTCGGCGTAAAACCCAGGGCCCACCGAAAAAGATTCCGTTTCAGAAATAGGCTTGATGTGAATCAATAGAATTTGATTGGACTGGGTCACAGGATGCTTTAGCTTCATCAAGCTATCCTGCACATCTAGCTCTAAAACTTTCACGAGTGGGATGTTAGACAGAAGTACTCCGTAAGCGAGATTTAAACTCACTCCTAGACAAATTACGATACCTCGCCAAGCTTTACGGAACACTGTGTTGATTGGTAGCTCCTAATTGGAATGAAGCAGATAGCGAATAATTCGGTCAGGTTGATTTTGCTCGAAAGTGACGCACAAGTTTTCCAAATTGTCGCCACATTGTTCAAACGCCCAGTCGCCGTTTTGTGTCGGCGCCTTTCCCCGCTCTAGGGAAACTGTTTGATTAGCATCTGGACCAGAGATAAACTGAACTCGGCTGCCTCGAACCATCAATGCTAGCTCGACGCCTCCTCCTTGACCACTGCCGCTAACAATTTGTCCGGTCCCTTCCCAGTTACCGTCTCTAATCTCTTGGGCGCTGACTAGAGAACTCTCCATACATAATATCAAGGCGGCTTGGACAATGATGATTGCTGGCTGGACAAAAGACTTCATAACTCAAAAATATAAGGAAGGTTACTTAATCGAAGGATCTATTTAATACCCGATCCATTGTAGTCACCCTCTTAAGTCAGTGTATAGTTACTTACTAAAGAAATATCTCTAAATAGATAGCGGATTTATCTGAACTAAATATAGAGAACTTTAATCTAGAGAGTTTATATATTAGTTCCCTCTAAACTTTGAGATGGCCTATAGAGATAAAGTCATTTCCTGTCTCTACAAGGCGATCGCCAAGGACACAAGGGGATAAACAGAAACCAATGTTACTAATTTATCTGAAAGATAATTTATTTTGTCTACGCGATCGCGCAGACTTGGCTGCGGAAATGAACTCACTGGTTGACGTAAATAACTATGCAGGGATTGGGCGCAGCCAAGTTATTCTCACTTATGTTAGGAGGTTGAACAACTCTCTGGTAAAGACAGAGGTTGATTCACAACTAACCCCTCAAAGGAAACCATCCATTATATTGCCTAAGGCTTACTTAGGCTAAATGGATCTTCCTTAGAAGACTATTCGGACATAGAAGTCTTGATCAGTCTGTTACAGGGTGTCCGACGACTTACATCCCTTCAGCAAGATAGGAGCAATATGCTAAGAAAAACTGGCATGTTCAGCCTTTTAAGCGCCACTTTGCTTGGAATTGTTTCCTTGCCTGCCCAGGCTAATAATGCAACTGTTCAAACCAGTACTCAGCAGGCTGTTATTAACGGTAATAACAATCAAGTCATCCAGGTCATTAACCAGACCAATGTGATTAATCACTCCGGCAGAGGCAACCAGCGTCGGAATGACGAGAGAAATAATAGAGCGACCGTACAAGACGCCTATCAAGGAGTCTCTGTGCATGGTAGCAACAATCGTGTCAGGCAAGAAAGCAATCAAGTCAATGCCGAACAAAGCTCAAGAGGAAGAAGACGTCCGATTGATCTAGAAGCACGTGAGCAAGAGGATTGGGACGACAATGAATCGAGAGAAAGAGAGCATCGGGATGATGATTAAAGAGTTTGGCAGGCTTAGAGGTCAGTAGGCTAGAAGCCAATTTTCTGGTCATCAAAGCTCTAACCAAAGTCATCTCTACAACTCTTCTAAAAATCCGCCTAAAAAGCTGAATAAATCTGATATATGGCTGAAAAAGATATTTTATTCGCCCATTAATTTCTCTTTCAGCTACATAATTATTCAGCAAAAAATCAAAAGTTTCAGAAAAATTTCTGAAGATAATTCATTCTTTTTCAATATGCAAACCGCCTCTATAAGACAGAGGAAGAGTGGCGTAAAAATAAAGGGTTTGCTTTTCTGAATGGCTGAAATAAAAGGTAGATTCTCTATCTAAAAGTATCTTCATTCAGCCATTGAAGGTTTCAGGAAAAACTGAAATCAATCAGCTTTTTTTCTGAGCCACATGGTGCATTTACTTAAATCATCCATCTCATCTATAAGGAGAAATAACATGTTGAAGAGAACCTACACCTTGGGACTGTTA
>JAKSDM010001105.1 GCA_022360135.1 Pseudanabaenales cyanobacterium
CCCAGGTTATGGACAATGGCGGCGATCGTTGCTTTCAGGTTTTTCTTGAGGATGCCGTGGATCTGAAACCCTTGACGGGTGGTTGTCCGCAGGGTGTGATTGCCATACTCCTCGGAGAGCTGATCGAGGGTGAGATACAGTTCTGGCGGAATGAACCCGCCAGGGCTGCGAGTCCGCAGCATAAACTGATAGTCTTTCTCCTGACCTTTGACCCGATTATCTCGATTGTCCTGTTGATAGGACCCATGGAACTTCAGGATCTGGACTGAATCTTGTGAGAAATGGGTCGTATCCTCAAGGATTTCTGTGGCGACGGGTTCCCGCAGGAAGTGGCTACGTTCTTTGATCCCCTCAAGTTTCGAAGTTTTTTTAGTCGGGGAAGATTCAGTAGATGGCTTAATAGGAGTTTGAACCATGGGAAGTCCGGGATAAGAGTTAACGTGTATACAGGGACGAAAACCTTACTTGAGGGATTTCTAACTTATCCAACGGTATAAGGTCAGTTATAGAGTCCTCTTAAAATGCTCAATTCAGCATTGTACGGTAAGTCGGTCGGGATTATGGTGAATCCCATAATACTAGCATCCCATTCCTCCGTTCACGTTTAACGATCTTTTAGGAAACGTTAACTTAAGCGGGGAAATCGAACGGCGATTCAGAGTGATAAGCTTAACAGTCGGAAATTCTTTTTAAGGGAGAATATTGGAGTTGGAAATCAGAATCAATTTCTTGAGGAGATTCTGGATTCTCAGCTCTTGACTGAGAAAAACAACTATCTGTCTGATTTCTAACTCCTGACCTTTTTAATCATAGATTTTGCACAAATCGTCTAGGACTTAGTAGACCTTCAGAGTCAAATTGAGACTTGAGGCGACGCATAATATCTAAACTATTTCCCCTATATCCCCAAACTTCTATTTGCCGCTTTATTGCTTTAGGGGCCTCAAGTATGGTCAAGAAACCTCCTTCAGATTCGCAGTGCGATCGCACCTTCAGCAGCAAATCGGCGGTTTTCTCCTCAAAGGTCAATCGCAAAACACCCAGACCACTGCTGGCGTGAATTCTAGCCAGCCAGGGAAGGGGGTTGGGGTGAGTGAGTTGATCTATCGCTTGCATGAGTCCTATTGATCCTGTCGGCAGCACGCCCAATTTGCAGATCACGCCTTCTCCAACCGCCTCGGAATTCCATAGCCTTTGGTCGGCTTGCCGCCAATAGTCAACCTCTACCCCGGCTTCCAACAGACGACCCGTTACATCCATTGTTGATCCCATATCCAGTAGCCGCTGGGCTTGCTCGTCAATCCCAGCTGGAATCCCCTGAAATCGCGTTGCCAAACCGAATGCTTCCCTTTCCCCCATAGCCGCCATAAGAATTGGTGAACAAATATCAATCGCAATCGGGGTGAGAACCGAGGCGCGTAATTTTAAAGAAAGGTCAGCGATCGCCTCTGCAGTTCCAAGCTGCACCACAGTTTTAGAGGCCGCCTGCAGGGGATAGGTGCGGAAAGTGAGCTGAGACAAAATAGCCAGGGTGCCATAGGAGCCCGTCATCAGCTTCATCAGGTCATAGCCGGCGACATTCTTAACCACTTGCCCGCCCGCTTTTGCCACCTTTCCATCAACCCGAACAAAGGAGACCCCAATCAGCATATCTCGCACGCCCCCATAGCGCTGGCGCAGAGAGCCTGTACTGGCAGTTGCTACGATGCCGCCGAGGGTGGCAGTTTCAGGATAAGCCGGATCGAGGGCTAAAAACTGCCGTTCCTGGCCTAGTGCAGTCTGCAAATCGATAAATTTCAAACCAGCTTCTCCTGTCAAGGTGAGATCCCCCACAGCGTGGCGAATTAAGCGGTTCATCCGAGCCGTACTGACCACTAGATCAATCCCTTCAGCCAAGCCGCCCCAATGGAGTTTGCCGCCATGGCCGCAGGGCAAGACGCGCCAGCGATTTTGCCAGGCGCAGGCCATTACTGCTGACAGTTCGTCCTGATTTTTGGGATAGACAATACAGTCGGGCACGCTCTCAGCTGCGATCGCCTGTCGGATCGCCTGTTGTCGGGAGACCTCAATCCGCTCCCAAGGGTAAACGTTGTCAGGTCCGATGATGGACTCTAGCTGTATCGCGATCGCGGCCATAGTTCCCACCACTCCCAAATTCTAAATAAACCGAAGTGCAAGAAATCAAGAACTCTACCAGAATAGAGCCATCGTGTTCTAATATGTCATGACCAACTGAGTGTAGTCCGCGACCCAACTCCCCATCGCATGAACCCTGATACATCGTCTCCAAGCGCTGTAACGTCCTTATCAGAAACCCTGCCAGAGGAAACCTCGGCGCAAATGCCAGCGGCGAATGCCCCGGCGCAAACCTCCTCGGCGGCTAGGTCGCCCCAATCCTCCTCGACGGAAACTCCTGCCCCAGGGCCGCTGGAGGATACCTCGCCGCAAACAGCCTGGGAGAATACATCTCCCCAGGTTTCACCGCAGGATACACTGCCGCAAACTGGATCAGAGGCGGCGCCCTCCTCGATTTCCACCGAAACTAATCCTAATCTACAAGTCCAGTTCAAAAGCGAAGAGGGTCGGCTATTATTGCAGCTGCCGCCCAAACCAGAAAACAGCCGCAGTCCAATTTCTTGGTCCGACTTATGGCTACAGCTAAAACAGCGTCTGAATGGGGGAGAACGTTTCTGGCAACCTCACACAGAGGTGCATCTGGTTGCCGGAGATCGCCTCTTAGACGGTCGCCAGCTACAAGCGATTGCTGAGGCCCTAAAAGAATCGCAGTTGCAGCTGAAGTGGGTCTACACCAGTCGCCGCCAAACAGCAGTTGCCGCTGCAACTGCTGGCTACTCTGTCGATCAAAATTCCGCCGTTAGCCATTTCAGCCAAACCCCAAAGGCAACCGGTCAGGCCCTTGCCGATCCCCTATACCTACAAACGACCATCCGCTCAGGCGTAGAGATTCGCCATCCAGGGACAGTGGTTATCTTGGGAGATGTTAATCCCGGCGGGTCTGTGATTGCTGACGGGGACATTCTGATTTGGGGCCATTTGCGCGGAGTCGCCCATGCTGGCGCCAGCGGTCAATCCAAATACCGCATTATGGCATTGCATATGCAGCCGACTCAACTTCGTATTGCCGACAAAGTGGCGCGCGCGCCCGAAACTCCCCCAGCTCGCTATCAGCCTGAGGTGGCTTACATTGGGTCTGATAGTATTCGCATTGCGATCGCCACCGAATTTACTCGAGTTCACCTGGCTAGATCATTCGGCTAGATTAGCGAATGGCTGTAAAGCCCTTGGGCATATTCGAAATGCGATTAGCTAATCCCTAACCCCTAATCCCTACTTCCAAATCCTTGTTTACCCATGACTCGTATTATCGTTATCACCTCCGGCAAAGGAGGGGTCGGCAAAACTACCTGCACCGCTAATCTCGGCATGGCTTTGGCGAAAAACAATCATCGAGTGGTGGTCATAGACTCCGACTTTGGCTTGCGGAATCTTGACCTGCTGCTCGGTCTAGAGAATCGAATTGTCTACACGGCTCTGGATGTGCTGGCCAAAGAGTGTCGGATGGATCAAGCCCTGGTGAAAGATAAGCGGCAACCGAACCTTGCTCTTTTACCGGCGGCTCAGAGCCGCTCCAAAGAAGCGGTTACGCCCGAGCAAATGCAGCAATTAATCACCGAACTCGAATCTAAGCATGACTTCATCTTAATCGATAGTCCGGCTGGGATTGAAATGGGATTTAAGAATGCGATCGCGGCTGCTAGAGAAGCCATCGTGGTAACCACCCCAGAAATTTCTGCTGTCCGAGACGCTGACCGGGTGATTGGATTGCTTGAAGCCAATGACATTAAGGTCATGCATCTAGTCATTAATCGGATCAAACCGGCCATGGTGCAGGAAGACATGATGATGTCAGTTCAAGATGTGCAGGATATCCTGGCAATTCCACTTGTGGGCGTTATTCCTGAGGATGAACGGGTAATCGTTTCCACCAACAAAGGGGAACCGCTTGTACTAGAGGAAAACCTCTCCTTGGCAGGCATCGCCTTTGCCAACATTGCGCGTCGATTAAAAGGAGAAAAGATTCCCTTTATGGATTTGACCGCTCCCCACGACGATCTATTGTCGCGGATTCGACGAATATTTCGGAACTAGACTATTTCGAAACGATTGTATGAATTCAGCCTTATTGACCGATGAATCCAAATTTACCTCCCGATTTACCCCCTGACCTCTCCCGAAAATCTCATGATCAGCGAATTCCTAGACCGGTTTTTTCACCGTACACCGCCTGAGAGTAGTCGTGCGGAAGTTAAGCGCCGACTTCAGTTTATTCTGGCTCATGACCGAGCTGACCTCAATCCTGAAACGCTTGAGAAGATGCGGCAGGAAATACTGGAGGTGGTCTCTCGCTATGTAGAACTTGATCCAGAGGGGTTAGAGTTTTCTCTGGAAACGGATCAACGCGTAACCGCACTGATCGCCAATCTACCCATTCGGCGAGTGAAGGCGGAATTATAAGCGATTAGCGACGATAGCGGTTCTCTCATTTGCCTGGACTACACCCTATCCCCTACCCCTTGCCTTCACTGGATGTTTTCCACCCAAGCAAAATGCTATATTCCCCTGTCTTCTCTGCATCTCTACTTTCTCATCTCTGGCTCCATGACTCCCAACTCTGGCAAGACCACTTCAGATTCCCTGGCTAAATGTGTGCAGACTCTTGGCTTACCAAGCATCCAGCGTCATGTATTTATCTGCGCCGACCAAACCATCCCGAAATGTTGTGATAAAGCCTTGGGTTTGGAATCTTGGAACTATCTCAAGCAGCGGTTGACAGACCTGAAGCTTGACCTGCCTGTGTCTAATCGTCTGACCTCTGTCTTCCGCACTAAAGCGAATTGTCTCCGGGTTTGTCAAAAAGGCCCGATTATGGTGGTCTATCCTGATGGAGTCTGGTATCACAGCGCTACACCTGAGGCGATCGAACAAATCATTCAAGCACACTTCATCAACAACCAAATTGTAGAGGCGTATGCTTTTTGGGTTCATCCGTTAGCTTGTTCATCTGGTTTGGATGACCGGGTAATAAGCAATACTGCAACCTAAGCCGCGATCGCAGTAGAGGAGAAACCTTCTCCCAACCCTAAACATCATCAAACTAGTCCCTAGTTATAGTCCCTAGTTATAAAAACAGAGTTATCTTAGGGAATAGGGCGACGAAACTTGACGCAGTATAAGGTTATAGGCTTGTATGAAACCGAACCGCTTAGAACACCGTAAAGTATTATCAGGAATAAAATGCATCCTACCTAATAGCTTTAATGGATTTTTGTAAACACCTCTTCATAGAATTTTAGGACTCATTAAGATAACCATATAAAATTTAGGGTTTATACTCTGAGAGCACGATATAACAAGCTGTTAAAAATCTGTTTTATCCATTTCTCAAGAATTCACTAGGCAAGGTGAGTAAGTTAGTATGAAGGATTCTAGCTTGGGAGATCAAAAGCAGCTTCTCTTAATTGATGACGACCCAAATCTCATTCTGTTGGTTAAGGACTACCTGGAGTTTCGAGGTTATAAAGTCACAACCGCAGGAAATGGGCGAGAGGCGCTAGAAGTTCTGGATAAGGAAACTCCAGACATGATCATCTGCGATGTGATGATGCCTGAAATGGATGGTTACGCCTTTGTGAAACAAGTCCGCGAAAATACCAAAACTAATTGGATTCCTATCCTATTCCTTTCTGCTAAAGGACAAAGCCAAGACCGAGTAAAGGGGCTTAACACAGGAGCTGACGTTTACATGGTGAAGCCCTTTGAGCCGGAAGAACTGGTCGCCCAAGTTGAATCCTCTCTAAAGCAAGCATCTCGTCTGATCCAGCATCAAAATAAGGGAGCAAATGCCGCCCCTACAATTCAGGTCCCCTTTGATGTTGAATTAACCCCGACTGAACTTCGTGTCGTGCAGTTTGTGGCTAGAGGGATGGCGAATCGGGAAATTGCTGATGAATTGAAAGTCAGCCAGCGCACCATCGAAAGTCATGTCAGCAATATGCTGGGCAAAACGGGTCTGCATAATCGAACTGAGCTGGCTCGCTGGGCGATTGAGAATCAAAAAGCCTGAGCAGCTATACTAGGCTAGACGTTACTCTGGAAATTTTCTGAAAAAGCGCTTGCCATGGAAAAGGATAGCTTTTGCTATAGTAAGTAAGCGAATCGCTGGTGTAGCTCAGTTGGTAGAGCAGCTGATTTGTAATCAGCCGGTCGCAAGTTCGAGTCTTGTCACCAGCTTCCTCTAAAATCCTTGCTTTTCAATCCGCCTCAAGGTCTACAAGCCTTGAGGCGGTTCGATTATGCAGAGTTCACAAAAATTTACTTGGGTCTTTTTAGGCATCTTTGGGTCAGGTTGGGTCACTAATTGTGATCGAAATTGTGATCGAAAATTCCTAAGATAGGATGGCATCAGAAATCAATACAGAACAAATGTTCTGATGAGCCGCTATGTTTTCTGAGAACGCTTCAAAATCAAAAAACTCTTCCAAACATCCTCGCCGCAGATCAAAAAATGGAACTATTCCGTTCAGAAGCGATCACGGTCCCCTGAGATTGGTATTTTCTTACGGGGGAAAACGACACTTTATTGCCCTTGGGCTGGCGGATACCCCTATCAATCGAGTCGAAGCGCAAAAGATTGCGTTTCAGGTGCAAAAGGATATTGATTACGGTGAATTTGATCCGACTTACCGTAAGTACAAGGCTCAAGCGGGATTATCCACAATTGAAGATGTCGCCGCCCTATCACCCTCGACTCCAAGATTGAAAGACCTTTGGCGTCGGTATGTAGAGATTCGCAAAGTGGGTAAGGCTCCTGGAACGATTAGAATGTATGGCTGGGTTGCTAACCACTTGGAAAGATGTCCCTATGACTCTGCTTGTGATGCTCAAGCGATCTTTGACTGGTTAACGGTAAACGTGCCTGCTGATTCTGCTAAACGCGTGTTGACTCAACTCAATGCTTGCTGTTAATGGGCAAGCAAGTCAGGCAAGCTTGACGGTAGTCCGTAAAGGCCAACATCTTCCCGCACAAAAAGCACTGGGCAATCGATGTCGAACACTCCGTGGGGGAGGTGGATGTAGGGCAGCGATTCATGGCTATCTGACCAGTGATATCGAGAATGCCAGCGCTTCTCTAGATAAGCAAAATCGGAGTCAACAGCCCTAG
>JAKSDM010001602.1 GCA_022360135.1 Pseudanabaenales cyanobacterium
GCAACGACTCCCTTGTCCATGGATTCAACCCTGATCCACCCGAAAGGGGCTTATCAGGCGATCAGAAAGAGGGGGTTAATTCCTTTTGCTAGGGGAAGGCGTGGAATCCATTCGTGAAAATGGCGAATATGTTCTGTGAGCCAATGACGGGTTTCAGAAGAGTGAAGGTGACCGAACGACGCACGGTGGTTGATTATGCGCATCAGCTCAAAGACTTGGTAGATATCTATTATCCAGACGCCTTACTAATTACGGTTGTGCAAGATCAACTCAACACCCATAGGCCCGCCTCCTTATATAAAGCCTTTGAGCCCGCCGAAGCGCGACGTATTTTAGAGCGGTTGGAGTTTTGCTATAACCCCAAACTAAGATTGACAGAGTACTACTCAAAGGATATGTCTAGTTAAGACGATTGACTCTGAGTAGTTATACTCATTGCGAAATTGAGATGCACTCCATGAAACCCGCTATATTTATCTCGCTGGGAGATGATTAAGCTAGAAGATGGTTCCTCTTTTACCTTCAGGAGGTTGTTTGTGAATTGGCGTGACCGATTCTGGGTCAGTTTTTTGTTGAGTGCAGTTGCCTGGATGACTGGGTGCGAAGGTGGGCGGGTTGGGAAATCGGGTCAGCCTGAGAAACTTACCTTCTGGACGCCTGAAGTTGAACCAGAGCGTTTGGCGATTCAAGCGGCGCTGACTGAACGGTTTACTATAGAAACCGGAATTGAAGTTGAAGTGGCGCCGGTTGAGGAAAGTGAACTTACCAGCCGTATTGTGGCGGCGGCGGCGGCGGATGCGCTGCCAGACGTGCTCTTTGTTCCGCTCGATTTAGTCATTACCCTGTCAGAGAATGAGATCCTTGATACAGCGGCGGCGACGGCGGCGATCGCGGCGTTGGGGGAAGAAACCTTTGCTGCCGGTCCGCTGACGCTTGTCTCAGTCGAAGACACATTCGCGGCAGTCCCCGCTGATGGTTGGGGACAAATGCTACTCTATCGTCAAGACTTGTTCGCAGAAAACAATCTAGCGGCGCCCAAGACTTGGGAAGCCATTCTAGCAGCCGCCCAAACCCTCCACAACGCTCCCAAGCTGTGGAGTATTGAGGTTGGCACTGATCCTACTCAAGCCTATACTCAACAAGTGTTTGAGCAATTTGCCCTGTCCAATGGCTGTCGTTTGGTCGACAACTCCGGACAAGTCAACTTGAGCACACCACAATGTGTCAATGTACTGGAATTCTACAAGCAGTTAGTCAGTCAGTTCTCACCACCCGGAGACATCTATTGGCTACAAACCCGTCAGGACTTCCAGGCTGGAATCACTAGCATGATCGTTTGGTCGCCCTTTATCCTGGATGAATTGGCGGATCTACGGGATGAAGCGCCCGTAACAGCGGAGTTAGATCCGCCTTTGCATAAGCGGGTTGGGATTGTCACGGCTTTTTCAGGCCCCAATAGCTCCCCGGTTCAGTGGGGCCAGGTGAATTACTTTGGCATTGCTTCAGGGGCCCCTGTGGAAGCGCAGAATTTGGTGGCGTTCCTACTGGCTGAGGAGAACTACCTGGACTGGTTAGCCATGGCGCCAGAAGGTAAATTCCCCCTCAGACCCCAATTTGTGGATGGCTGGAAACAGCTGGAAATTGGGGTGGATCGCAAGGCCAAGGTGAAGGATCTGTATTCAGATGAAGTGATTGACATCTTGATCAACGGGGTGGACAACTTTGACCGCTGGGGGTTTGCAGCGGGTAAAGGGGCCTGCATAGGCTCCATCTATGGAACCCAAACCGTGGCCCAAATCCTGCGCCGTTATTTGGATGGGGAGATTGCAACAGCGGCAGTTGCGGCTCAACAGATGACAGATTCGGTTCGGCGTCTTGAAGGTTGCGATTAATAAATTTACAACTTCTATTTTAGGTTCAGTCTTTATTGCATTGAGGCGCTGAGTTAGACTTCTCATCAAGGCGATCGCACCCTCTGGAGGCACATTGAAATAAAGGTTAACGGTGTGAGGGGGAGAGTCTGGAGGATAATCTTTGATCAGACCGGCATTGCCCACTGCGATGTATAATCTGGTCGCAGCCTGATTACGGGGCATGCGGACTGCGATGACGTCGCCTATGGCGGCAGATTCTCCCGCCAACTGTGAATCGCGAGTCTGTTCACCAGAAGAGTCGCTCACACACTGGATATGTAGGGTCAGACCATCCTTTTGCACTGCAAGGAACTTTCGTCGGGTGCAACAAGCCGGTGCGATCGCCGCCATTCGAGTAGATGAAGCGGAACGCTCAATGATTGAAAGCCAACAGCGTTTGGAACAGATCCACTTAGACCAACTCCAGGCTCAATACGAACTCCAAAAACAGCAAACCGCCTACGAAATGCCGGGGCCATCGTACAACCCTGTCGCAAGAATACTCTATTTCTCTGGATGAGATTATTCATCAGGTCAAATTGTCCTGCCAAATTCCCTCTATCACTGATGCTATTGTGGCGCGTCAAATTGTTGCGCAGACAGCAGCGGCGGAAGGCGTCAATATCGAACTGAGTGAACTTCAGCAAGCCGTAGACAGTTTTCGGTTTAGTCAGCATCTCGAAAGTGATAATGCAACCTGGGCATGGTTAAAAAAACATCGTTTATCCTTAGACGATTTTGAAGAATTGGTTCATGCTAAGGTGCTCTCCACCAAGTTAGCTCAACATCTTTTTGCTGACAAAGTTGAACCTTTTTGGGTTGAGCGCCAGCTCGATTATGTCCAGGTGGTTATGTACGAAATTGTCTTGGTGAATCAGGATCTGGCGATGGAACTCTTTTACGCCCTTAAGGAAGGTGAAATCAGCTTTTGGGAAACGGCTCATCAATATATTCAGGAGCCAGAATTACGTCGCTCTGGGGGATATCAAGGATTACTGCGCCGCAGGGATTTGAGGCCAGAGATGTCTGCGGCTATCTTTGCCGCTATACCGCCCCAACTTCTCAAACCCATTATGATACATCAGAAAGCCCATCTGATTTTGGTTGAAGAACTGATTCAACCGGAATTAAATGACCCGTTGCGCTCCAAAATTCTTGCAGATTTGTTTGCTGAATGGCTAAACCAACAGATTGACCAAGCTGAAGTGGTGCTGGCAGTGTAGAACTATAGCGCTCGCCCTCCCGACCACCCACACGTGGCTGGAGGAGCCTGGGGACATAGACCAACACCAGCCAACCGCACCTTCGTTAAGCGTCGGCGTTCCGCTGGTGGCGCAGTTCGTCCCGAATTTCTTGGATGGCCACCCGCATATCGCTCTGCAGCTGCCGGGCCTCCTCGGCGGTTTGGCGCAGCCTCTCCTCGGTCTTCCGGACCTCCTCGGCGGTTTGGCGCAGCCTCTCCTCGGTCTGCCGTTCCTCTTCCGCCAGAGTCCGCTGGTCCTCCGACGCGCGGCGCCCCTGCTCCGCCTGCTCGCGCTCGGTCTCGCGTAAGATGCGAAGATATTCCTCCGTCTTCCGCATCTCTTCGGCCACCTCACGTGACTGCTCTGCATGCAGCAGCTTCTGCTCATTGGACGCCGTGACCTTTGCGCTCGGGGTGGACTCCCTACCCTGCTCTTCCTGGGAAGTTGTCATCTGTGCGCCCCCTTTTCCTGCTTTGACACCTAACCATTATTGCGCCTGCTTTCTTCCACTCTACTCTGCATAAGCGCCTACGCAGTGAGGTTTATAGATAGGATGAATGACTTCAGGAGGTTTCAGCAGCTTTTCTCGGTAATTTATTTTGCCTACCTACTTATAGACCTCTCTAAACAGAGACCAATTAAATTACACAGCTTATAAACCACTCTGGCGCCAACGTTACCGTCCCATTCCGCTTGACCCACTTCACAGACATCGAAACCAATCAGCGTTCTGCCGCTATTGATCACTTCTCGAAACAGGCAAAATACTTCCTCCAGCTCTAAACCGCCAGGGACTGGGGTTCCCGTATTGGGGCAGAGTTTGGGATCCAGGCCGTCTACATCGAAGCTGATATAAACATGCTGGGGTAAGTCCTGGACAATCGTTCGGCAAAGTTCGAGCCAGGTAGCCCCCGCATATCGGTTTTGCTTTAACTGGAAATCATAGTAAGTCGAGATTCTCCCTTGAGATTGTTCAATTAAGGCGACCTCCGCCTGACAAATATCTCGCACCCCCACTTGAACTAACTTGGAGACTTGGGGCGTTTGTAACACATTACGCATGATGGATGCATGGGAGAACTCAAACCCCTGGTAGGCGAGGCGCA
>JAKSDM010000911.1 GCA_022360135.1 Pseudanabaenales cyanobacterium
AGATGGGTGAGCGAAATCTGAAGCTTGAATATTGGCAAGAGCGACTTGAAGTCCTGAATCAGAGAATCACAGAGCTTAAATTAGAAATTGGCGCGACTGTCGATTCTACCTTCAGAAAAGGGTTGGAAAATAAATTAATGGCCGCCCTGGATGAGATTGATCAGGTTGAGGCGACCATTTCAAACATTTGGGAAACCAGTCAGCATAAAGAAGTTCAAGTCCAGACTGATGAGCTGATTGACATTCTACAGCGCCACAACAGTCAGATCGAAGAGATGCGACGGGCCTATCAGACCACGGTGTCCCACTGGCCCACTGATGTGCCTCAAGAGGTGGAGACTGCGATCGCGATGATCAAAGAACTCAAGCGCATCGGGTCGTCTGCTAACTACAGCGCCCTTGAAGAGTTTGTGGCTCACCTAGTCAGCGATACTAATAGTACAAAGCTGATTAGTGCGCTTAATCACTGGGGCCAGCACTATTATCCAGATCGCAGTTGGGCGGCGCTCCATGTTCAGATTCAGCAAGCATTTGAACCCAAGTCCGAAAATTTCCAGCCCGCTATTTTAATTCGCATCCATCTGGCGGAAGAAGCGACTACTCAAGCGGATAATACCCCCCACTATCAGCTGGAAGCTTGGTTAATTGAGGATATAGAAACCTATCAAACCCAAGGTAATCGACGCACGGGCTATCACACGCTGGTTTCAGCGGATACGCCAGCGGCGCTTCCGTTTGTGCTGGAAGCGCTTGAGGCTAAGATGCAGCCATTGCTCAACCAATGGCTCAGCCAAGCCAAGCAAATCTTGAGCGGTTGCAAAAACGACCCGGAGTTTCATGTTTTTTTGCCCAAGTCACTCTTACATCTGACGGTCGATTATTGGCCCTTGGATGACCGCCAACGACCGAAGCGGCTAGGGCAGTTACACCGGGTTGTAATGTGTTGCGCCGATCGCTTAGATGGTCCTTATCCTATCGGGCCTTGGCGCAGTCTATGGGATAGACATCAAACTTGCCTAGACCAAACTGCGGGCGATGTCTTTGTAGACGGCAGCGAACAGGACTTGGATACTCTGATTGAGGTCTTAGAAGATGCTGTAGCGGATAACGCCATTGTGGGTTTGAAGGTGACAACGGCTCCCCGCCTGCCTGCGGCCGAGGAGTTATTTGAGGAGTTGTTAATTTCAGGCTTACCCTTGGCGATCTGGGGCCGCTGTGAAAAAGCTGGCATTGCCATTGCGGCGGAGTTAGATACAATCTTACGAACTGATAGCCTGATCAAGTTGCCCCAGACTGTTCAGGAAAAGCGGCGAGAAGCCCGTAAACCAAAAAACTCGGTAGACCGCCATATCGGCCACCATTTGTCGTTGTTGCGAGACAATCCCACCCTGATCCCCCCCAAGAGCGCTTGAGCTAAACTGCCATGACTCCATCCCGCGATCGTCCAAATGAGTGGCAAATTTTTCAGGGGAATAATACTGAGCCCCACGACGATATCGAAGCGCGGTTACCTCCGGCTCCCAGTTGGCGTCCCTTTGGCAAAGACATTAGTCCGGGGGTGAGTCGTCGCAAACGTCGAGGCAGGACCTTCCAGACCCGCCCAGAAGAGGTCAAAATGGTCAATGCCGCTTTGTATCTACGACGGCCATTGCTGATTACAGGCAAACCAGGGACAGGCAAGTCTTCTCTGGCCTATGCGGTGGCCGAAGAATTAAGGCTGGGAGAGGTGCTTTATTGGCCGATTACGACTCGCACGACCCTGAAAGCAGGCTTATATCACTACGATGCCATTGGCCGCCTCCAGGAAGTCAAAGAGATGGAAGCCCGCGGCCTGATTGCCGAGCCAGTCGACGATCGCCAGACCAAAGCCGAGCAATTGGCAAACTTTATCACCCTGGGTCCGTTGGGAACCGCTCTGCTGCCCTCCAAACGACCTCGGGTGTTACTGATTGATGAAATCGACAAAAGCGACATCGACCTGCCCAACGATTTGCTCACGGTTTTTGAAGAGGGGCGGTTTGAAATTCCTGAACTGTTGCGGCTTGAGCAAGACGACCCTGATCATCCAGAATTGTCTGAGCCAATCAGCGTCAGGGTGCGAACAGCCTATACCGATGATAATAAAATGACGAAACGAGATCGCAAACAAGCCATCACCGGAGGGCGGGTCGCCTGCGAAGAATTTCCCCTAGTGATTCTCACCAGCAATGGCGAGCGCGACTTCCCACCGCCCTTCTTGCGACGGTGCTTGCGATTGAATATGTATGAACCCGATCGCCAGCAACTCACCGCCATTGTGAGGAAGCACTTTGAAACTGCCGATGGGAATTGCGAGGTATCCGACGACAAAATTAATCATTGGATTGCAACCTTCCTGGAAAAACGCACCCGGGGTAAGGAACAGCTCGCCACAGATCAATTGCTAAATGCTCTGTTTATGGTGGCTCAGGGGCGTGAACAGCTTGGCGATGATCTGGATGAATTCATTGAGCGCTTCTTACTAGCCCCGCTCGATCGCCCATTAGCGGCAAAACTTAAAGCGCGATCGCCCGAGTCGCAGAGCCCATGATTGAACCGTTGATTGAGGCCCTGCAAGCAGCGGGCTTAGTGCTCAGCGATCAGGAATTCGCCGCCTTTAGCGAGGCCCAGTCTTTGCTCCACGACGAAGACATTGCGGATAGTCTGTGGCTAGCGGCTCAAATGGGCGGGGAGATAGTTTCTGAGGGGCTAGCGGCGATCGACAAAGCCCCCCGCGAAGACGCCTCCAGTCCAATTCTTGAACAGATACATACCGAACATAGCCAGATACATACCGAACATAGCCCAGCGGAGAAACCGGCTGATGTCCCTCCTCCCTCTGTATCCGCCTATGTGCAAGATGACCGCCAGCAGACAGAAGCGGTTGACGCCGAGACGGCAGACTCGGGATTGCCTCTGCAAGTTCAAGCTGCCCCAGCTTTACCCAATGCTCGGGCAATGGGACGTTCGTTGCGGTCCCTGATGCGTAAAGCGCCTTCCCGCACTCAGCATGTATTGGATGAGTTAGCGACGGTTGATCGGATTGCTCAAGAGGGCATTTGGCTCCCAGTTCTGCAACCAGCTCCAGAGCGCTGGTTTGAACTCGAGCTAGTGATTGAATCTTCTCCCTTCAGTTTTGTCTGGGAGTCTACGCTAGTAGAGTTTCAGCGGCTGTTGGAACGGCAGGGAGCCTTCCGCAACGTCCGCACTTGGTCTATAGCAGGGACCGAGACAGGGGAAATCGAATTAGTTCCCAAAACAATGGCTAGAAGCATAGTTCCGTCACTAGAAACGCCGATCGCCACGGGAGATATTTCGCGCAGCCCTCGGGAACTGATCGATGCGTCGGGTCGGGCGCTAGTGCTCTATGTCAGCGATTGCCGCTCTCGCCTCTGGCAGTCCGGAAAAATCCATGACTGGTTGAAGCTGTGGAGTCAGCATGAACCTACCACCATCATTCAGCTTTTGCCAGAGCGCCTCTGGAGTCAAACAGAACTGAATGTGGGATTCAAGGTGCAGGTGAGCGCCTTCACCCCTGGTGTGGCAAACCCCAAGCTCCAGATTCATAATCTCCCAGCTCGGCGAGGCTTATCGGGAGAGAATACCCTGACCTTACCAGTGGCGACCCTGACGACCAACGCCTTACAGCAGTGGGCGCGAGTCATCACTGCAGCAGGACAACAACGCCTACCCGCC
>JAKSDM010001312.1 GCA_022360135.1 Pseudanabaenales cyanobacterium
GGCAAGATTGCCTGAGTGACTGGATCGCAAAATAATCCAATTTCCCGATTCAGCCGATACCCAACTTCCCCTTGCTCAGGATCAGATTTGAGCAGCACCTTAGTGGCATTCATACCGATAATCGAGAACAATTTTTCTTTCGGCTTACCCGGTTCTTCTATCCACCAGATGTCGCCCGCCCAGTTGTAGTAAAGCTGTTTGCCATGATGCTTTCTATAGAAATCCCGGTTGCTATATTCGTAGTCCTCTGAATAATCCTTCATTCATACCTCCATTGACGCCAGTCAGACTGGGGATATAGCGGGTTTTATTTTGCCTAGACTATACCCTATCCCCTCCATCCCGCCTTCATTGAGCTGTATTCCATATAGAATCGAGATCTGACAGGATGCGCCTGGGGAGAGCGTGCTCCTCGTTTCCAAGCTCTGGCTTGGAAACGCCAGTCATAGACGCCCCGGCTTCCGGCGGTAAGGAAGTCCCCTCATCCCCCCATTCCCCTCTTCTACTAGGACTTTATTTTTAGACTAATCCCTAACCTGATAACCCTGATGAGGCGATCGCCATGACCCCACCACAAACCCCCTCCATTGCAGGCGTCTATGAAGTCTGTATCGGTGTGCAGAAACCCATTCCCCAGATTCAATATTGGGAGCAGTTTGGCTATCGCATTGGTCAGGTGGGCGATCTCGCTAACGAGGTCGCCAAACGCCTGTATGGCATTAATTCAGCGTTGCAGTCCATCCGATTGTTTCACCAGGACGCCGATCATGGGCTAATCCGTCTGATGGTCTGGGAGCACCCTGTTAATCAAGGGTTAGGAATGGACTCAATGAAGGTGAAGGGAAACCGCTGGGCGACAACCTTAACGGATGATGTGTTGAACGTTTTGAATCACGCTGAAGAGGCTGAAGCCGCAGGCTATCCCATCCGGTATACCCCCTCCTACTGGGAGGTGATTTACAAACGGGAAGGGAAAATATCCCCATTTGTCGATCCCACAGTGGGCGTGCGAGAAATCATGCTGCTGCAACCCCTGACACGACAAATATTATTCGAACGTTTCAATTACACCCTGCCTCACTATGGCAAAATCAACCCGAGTTCTCTGCTGAGAGCGAGTCAGATTACCCATATGGGCGCGATCGTTCAAGATGATAGTAAACAAACCCTGCGCTTTTATGAAGAAGTTCTAGGATTACTGCGCGTCCGTGACGATGCTGTAACCACCTATGACAGTTCCGCCGCCGCCAGACAATTTTTCGACCTTCAACCTGGCGAACAAATCATTGTTACCGCCTTTGACGATCCTCGATCCTCAAAATCCGACCTTCAGGCCGCACGGTCTGGAAGGCTTTACATCGTTCGCTTGCCCGATTCAATCGAATTGGCGGATCGCTATGACAGGTCTCGGCCAGGATGTTTGGGCCTATCGCTGTATACCTATCGCGTTCGCAGCTTAGAGACCTATTTCGAGCGGGTAAAGGCGAGCGCGGCGAGCGCGGTGACAGATATGGCAGGCAATGAATTTGGCGAGCGAAGTTTTTCCTTCGTCGCCCCCGACGGGTATTTCTGGACGTTGATAGAAGGATAGCGCTCAATCTTCATCTATTTCCGGAAGTGGGAATCTCTCGCCAGCCAAATAGGCGTCAAAGTACTTTTTGAAGTATGTCCAAGACGTCATATCTTCTCGATCCTCTAATAATGATTTCGGCGCCTCCTTAAACAGAGGGATCCGATAGTTGACTTCATCTTGAAGCAGTTGAGGCCAGTCAGAAAAGTGGTTTATCTTGGACCCACTCGCACTGTAGATGAGTTGTCCATTCTTGGAGCCTACCTTCATCCAAGGCAACCAAGGACCGATTCGATCCCAACTCAGTATGATGTTGGACACCGATACTCTATCTGGATCAAGCAAATCCTGGGTAGGCACAGTCAGTTTAAATAGTTCGACAGACTGATAGGTGGGATTAGGACTATATTCCACAAATCTTTCATCCTCCCCTAAGGGGTTGGGATAGTGGGAAAATAAATCAAACGCAAAGGTGGTGACTTCTCCATCAACTTTGGCTGGAAACTTGCCCTTAAAGCGTCCCTGCACCGGATTATTGGCCACATGCATAACGGTCAAGACCTCGTCTGTCCAGGGATTTCGCCATTGATGGAGAATCTCGCTGGTGTTTGGATCTAGATAGTAAGTGAGTTCCCGTGAGGTAAAATCCCAACTATTATTGTCGCGGGCAATACACCGACTAACACTCATCCCTAAAATATTGAAGAGTTTCTTTTTCTTTTCCTCTGGAATAAAAGAATAGATAGCCCCCGTCCAGATCAATACAGCTTGTTCGCCATCAAGAGAGTTGCGTACTTTAACCCAGTCCCTAGCATCGAATTCTCGGATTGAAGCAACCATCTGAGGACCCTCGCCAAAATATATGCCGATTTTAACGCGGCCTTGCTGAATCAGAGGGTGTCAAAAAAGAAAAAGTCCAACGCTCAAGGCGCTGGACTTTACCTTACCGCGGTGATAGCTATCGAAATCAATTAAACTCGCCACCCACCCTACTCAATATTAGGAAGTTAATCATATTCTGAGCGATACTGGCTACACCCTAAAATGCGATAAGGCGAATTTTATCAACTGAGAGGTGAAATGTTCTCTCTAGAGACTCATTCTCCAGCCGACCTGGTACTGGTGTCAAGCCTAGGCTGACAGGTTTAGATTGGGAAGAGGGGAAAGGGAAAGAGGAATGCCTGCCCTTTTCCCCTTGACTTTGCAACCTTTCCCGTCAATCTTTGATTGACAGACCCCTAGCTCATGGCTGACTTACTGCGATCGTAGGACTTCCAGAAGTTATGTCGAATCTTACCTTGAATATGGCTTTCGTAGTCAGCTGCATCCTTAGCGGTCAACCCGACTTCTTCATCCAGGCGAGCCAACATAGATTGCTCCCGCCGTCTGATCATTTGATGGCGACCAATCATAAGGGTGCGCGCTCGCTCTAAGATGGACATTACTGGCGCTGCAACTGATTCCGTTCTAGGGGTTGGGGGAATATCCGGAGCTGCTTCAACGGCTGCTGCGCCAGTGACCGTCTTTTTTGTCTGAGCACCTACGCCGCTGGTGTAAGCTACACCCCGATACTTCAAGTTGTAGCTGGGTTGCGCAATAGGGGTTTCCTTCAGGGTTCGGAAAGCCACTGGCGCTCCCCGGTACTGACCCCTAGCGTAAATCGGACCATATTCAACTCTAGGGGGAGTGTAGTCGTAACTAACGCCACGATAAGTGAGTTTCATATCCGCCTCCTTGAAATCGTATTGCGACCATGAGGCGCGTTCCTTCGAGATTCCTCTCTACTTCCGTCTCCCTGCTGCGGTTAACTTGAAAAATACAAGATCGGCAACGTTAGATCAGCAAAAGAGATGAACGATTTATCCTTTATTTTCTGTATTGTACGATACGGTTTATTATTTTCGTCAAGATTTCAACATATTGATACAACCTCTCGCTAGAGAGTAGAGAGGGTAGAGCGTCAAGAATCTTGGAATTACTTGACTCTTTTGATTAAATGAGAATAATTATTGATAGAAGAGTCATGTTTAGGGAATGACTAAATTCAAAGCCAAGCTAACTGAGCCATTCAGTCTAGAGGGCCGCTTTATCGGGTTTGCTCCGGATAAAAAGTCTCCTTTCAAATATCTGCTACTCGCTACCGCCAACGGAGACTACCTGATCAAACTTCCCAAATACCTACGCATTGATGTCATCCGCTGCTTTACTCCAGGAGACTGGATTTTTGTCTCGGGGAAACAGAAGGTGAAACTTAAAACGGGTGAGATTTGGTTGAAGGCGGATAATATTATCCAAGCCTCCCCTGGCCAGTTTCAAGAAATCCTGCCGGCGATCGCCCTCAAAACTGCCCCAGCAACAGCAAAATCCTTTCAGCGATCGAGCGCCTCAAAGGCCACTAAGGCAAAGGTTCTAGTTTGCAACAAATCTAGCTGTATGAAACGGGGGGGGAAAGCAATCTGTAAGCTTCTAGAATCTGAACTCCGGGAGCAAGGATTAACCGATCAAATTTCGATTCAACTGACGGGCTGTATGGGGCATTGCAAAGTCGGTCCTAACTTAGTCTTTATGCCCGATAAGGCTCGCTATCGCCGAGTCAGCCCCAAGATGATTCCAGATCTAATCAGCAAGCATTTTTGCGCCCCGGATTTGTATAAATAACTGTCACTTGTCACTTGTCACTTATGACTTGTGCCTTGTGATTTGTCACTTGTAATTTGTCACTTATGACTTGTAATTTGTCACTTGTCACTTATGACTTGTGATTTGTCACTTGTCACTTGTGACTTGTAATTTGTCACCTGACCAATGACTGCTTGCTCAGCCAGAACACTCCGGCTTTATTGGCTGCTCTATACCCTAACCCCTGCCTTCACTGAGGTATTCCACCCGATTGAGAATTGCTATACATGCCCGCTATAAAAAAGTCTTCATCTCACTGGTACTCTGAAACTCTAAAAATCTGGATTAGTCGGTTTCGATTCAACGGTTGGATGGTGGCTGTATTCGGCATTGCCTTTCTGGCGGCCCTGCCAGTGCTGGTGGTGCTAGGCAGTGTGTTTGCGGACACGGGGGAAGTTTGGAGCCACCTGGCCTCGACGGTGATGCCCCGATATGTCGCTAACTCGCTATGGTTGATGTTGGGGGTTAGTTTAGGCGTCTCGGTGATTGGGGTGGGGACGGCTTGGCTCGTGAGCCTATGCCGTTTTCCTGGTAGAGGTCTATTTGAGTGGGGCCTGTTATTGCCTTTGGCGGCTCCAGCCTATTTACTGGCTTATACCTATACTGATGTACTGGAATACTATGGTCCGATCCAAACGGGGTTGCGATCGCTGTTTGGCTGGGAGAGTGCGACAGACTACTGGTTTCCCAATGTACGTTCTGTTGGCGGGGCGATCATCATGTTCAGCCTCACCCTCTATCCCTATGTTTATATGTTGGCCCGGGTGGCGTTTTTGGAACAATCCACCCGCACCCTGGAAGCCAGTCGATCCCTCGGATGCGGCCCTTGGCGCAGCTTCTTCATCATCGCTTTGCCGCTAGCGCGGCCGTCTATTATGGCGGGGTTGTCCCTGGCCTTGATGGAGACCCTCAACGACTTTGGCGCGGTGCAATTCTTCGGCGTATCCACCTTTACTACGGGCATCTACCGCACCTGGTTTGGTATGGGAGAGCGAGTGGCGGCGGCTCAGCTGGCGGCAATGTTAATGCTGTTCATCTTGGCGCTGATCTTGTTAGAGAAATGGTCGCGACGACAGGCGCGCTATTACCAGGCTGGCGGCCGCCAGCAGCGATCGTCAGCTTATCAACTGAGCGGATGGCGAGCCCAGTTGGCTTGCCTCGCCTGCATGACGCCGATTGGCCTGGGTCTGTTGACGCCAGGCGGGGTGTTGTTGAATATGACCCTTCGCCATTGGCATCAGACTGTGGACAGTAGTTTTGTCACTCTGGCTTCTCATAGTGTTCTGCTGGCGACAATCACGGCGGGTGTGGCGATGTTGGCGGCCCTGATTCTGGCTTATGGGGCGCGGCTACAGAATAGTCCGATGATTCGGCTAGGGGTGCGGATCGCCTCTATGGGCTACGCGACGCCGGGGTCGGTGATTGCCGTTGGCATTTTGATTCCGGTGACTCGCCTCGATAATGCGATCGCGAGCTGGGCGCAGACCACGTTTGGATTGGCGCCTAGGCTGTTGTTTAGCGGCACCATCACGGCCTTAGTGTTTGCTTATCTGGTCAGATTTCTGGCGGTGTCTCTGGGAACTGTAGAGTCTGGGCTGACCAAGATTCGACCTAGCTTAGACGATGCAGCCCGCAGCTTGGGATATGGCCCCACCAGTACGTTGATGAAAATTCACGCCCCCTTGATGGGGACCAGTCTACTCGCCGCCGTCATGTTGGTGTTCGTGGATGTGATGAAAGAACTTCCCGCCACCCTGGTAATGCGCCCCTTTAATTTCGACACGCTAGCAGTTCAAGTCTATCAGTACGCTTCTGATGAACGACTAGTGGAAGCGTCAGCGCCAGCACTGATGATTGTGATCGTGGGGCTGCTGCCGGTTATCCTGCTCAGTTGGCGAATGACCCAATCCCGTCCAAGCAAGGCTGAGTGATGTGGCGTTATTCAATCTTCGTTTCTAAGTTCAGCGATCGCTGCAAATTCTTGAATTTAATTCGTCTTGAATTTTATATTCAACAAGGGTAGGCTGTTCTTAGTCTTAAGCTTTTAATATCAATTCTCAATTATAAATATCAATTATAAATAGTCTGTTAAATAGTTTACGCTTGAGTCTATCTGATGTCATTTGAAAACCTCTGGCGATCTAAAGGGCTGAGTCGCCGTCAGCTTCTGCAATGGGGATTAGCAGGCGTAGGGACGTTGGCTGCTGCTGTCGCCTGCCAGCAATTCCGTCGCCAGTTTTCGGACTCGACGATCATCAAGATTCCACAAATTCCAGATGATTTACCCACATCAGGCAGTAGTGTCAGTCCGATGACCATTCTGCGTGACTTTGACTATGGCGTCCTGAAGCAAGAAAACGGGCGAACTGTGAGGGAATTTCAAGCGGTTGCGAACAGTTCTACCCTGCAACTCAACAGCGCTTTACCATTCGTCAGTTGGAATATCAATGGCAGAGTGCCTGGACCAACCTTTCGGGCAAAAGAAGGAGAGCGAGTTCGGGTTATCTTTTACAATGACGATGGCCATTCCCATACAATGCACTTCCATGGGATTCACCCGGCTGAGGCGGATGGGGTCAAGCCGGTGCGCCATGGTAAAACCTTCGTCTACGAGTTTGACGCTGAACCCTACGGCGTTCATCTGTACCATTGCCATATTGCGCCGGTTACTCGACACATTGGTAAAGGTCTCTATGGCATGTTCATCGTTGATCCGCCCGGCGGTAGACCCCCTGCAGACGAGCTAGTATTGGTGATGGGCGGGTACGATATTGACAATGATAGGCAGAATGAGCTGTATGCCTTCAACGGGATTCCTAACTTCTTTCGAGACTATCCTATCCCGATTTATCAGAATCAACTTGTGCGATTGTACGTCCTAAATATGATTGAGTTTGACCCGGCGGCAACCTTCCACATCCACGCCAATATGTTTCGAGTTTATCGCACAGGTCGTACGCTAACGCCAAACGAAGAAACCGATGTGATTACCATGGGCACGGCGGAGCGACATATTCTTGAGTTCAGCTATCCTTATCCGGGTCGATACATGTTCCATCCCCATCAGGATTTGATTGCGGAACACGGCTGTCTAGGAGAGTTTGACGTACTCCCAAGCTAATTGAATGAATGGGCTTCTGGAGATTAGGGAGCCTGAGCTATGGGTCACTTGTGAATGACCTGTGTATACAAGTTAGCCCAAAATACTGAGTTTGCTCAGAGAAATTATTGACATTAAATTCTATTAAACATAGGCTAATTTTTAGGGATTTTGAATGTTATAAGCTATTGCATCTTATGAAACGATTAAAACCTGTAGAACTCTTCCTAACACTGGGGCTAACGGCGACACTGGCGGCCTGTGGAACCGCCCCAACTTCAGGCGGTGAAGGCGGTGAAGGCGGTGAAGGCGGTGAACAGTCCACAGCCGCCGAAGAAACCCTAAGCCAAGGCGGTGAAGGCGGTGAAGGTGGTGAAGGCGGTGAAGGTGGTGAGGCCGCCCATAGCCATTCTTCTGCGAGTTCGGATCCAGATGTTAGCTATATGGTGTCCCTTGGCTTGATGAAGGGACACATGATAGTGGGCAAGGAGTTATTAGACGAGGGTAATTACAAAGAAGCTGAACCCCATATCGGTCATCCAGTTGAGGAACTTTATGGGGATATCGAGAGTGAGCTGCCTAATCGTAATGTCAAAGATTTTAAGAGAACCCTTAATCAACTGCATGATTTGGTGAAATCTGTCCCAGGTGATCCGCAAATAGCCGCTCAGTATAAGATGGCTATTGGCGATATCGATACTGCGATCGCGGCCCTCCCCTCTGATCAACTCACCTCCCCCAAATTTGTGTTAGAGGTCATCAACGGTTTATTAGCAGTCGCGGCGGAAGAATACGAAGCCTCTATTGCCGACGCCAAATTTGTTGAATTGGTGGAATACCAAGATTCCCGAGGCTTTGTGCTCTATTCTATTGAGCAATATCAGACAATTTCGGATCAAGTAGCGGCGCAATATCCTGAGGTTGATCAGACGATTAAGTCCACGCTAGAAGACCTGATCAAGGCTTGGCCCTCTGTCAACTTGCCGGATAGTCCGATCATGACCCCAGCTGAAGTATCAGGATTGATTGAGACTATCTAC
>JAKSDM010000615.1 GCA_022360135.1 Pseudanabaenales cyanobacterium
GCAGAATGGCGAAATCGAGGCCGAAAAAAGCAGCGCTGTCGGCCCGATCGCGAAAGTAATATAAATAGTTCAAGCCCCGATTGCTAGAGCTATGCAGGTCGATCAGGCAGTCGGCGTCTAGGGTCAGGGATTGAAGTTGGGCGCGGTAGTGTTCATGCACAGGGGCGCCGACGGGGGAGTGTAGTTGCTTTAGTTGGGCCTGGAAACTAGCTTGAATGCGTTGGCGATAATGCTGAACGATGGTTTTGGGGTCACAGTCCAGATGCGATCGCGCAAATGCCTCGATATCCTCACCTTCTTTTTCAGGGTCCCAATAGATCCGATTCCAGTCGCGACCGTCGTAGGGATTGTAGCGACCGACGGAGAAATGGTGCGATCGCTGGTTCACCCCCAACGGATTGCAAACCGGAACCAACAAAATTTCGCCCGCCAGGGCAGATGCATCTAGATCAGTCAAAAACTCAATCAACTGGTGGATGACGGCGTTACCGGCCACCTCGGCGCCATGTAAGTTGGACTGGATATAGACTTTTTTTCCAGGCGTCGTCCCGACAAATCGGTAGGTTTGGAGTGAGAGGCGATCGCCCGATGCCATCTGCATCAATGGAATCGTGGAAATGAAGAACTTCACAGATACTTAACCATTGTCTAGGCGTTCTCTGTCTCTAACCTACAAGATATTGAGTCTGCCCAGATCCCAGAGATCTGATCTCATCCATCCCAATTTACCGCCATCGGCCACTCGTCAAGCGGGCTGATAAACCACTCATAGAAGAAAATCACAATATTTGTTTGTCATTTTGCAATGGTTGTGTTACATTAATTTACATAAGTTTACGAATCAATGTAAATCTAGCCCAACTAAGGATCTTGAACCATGAGCGACCCAAAATCTTACGCTGGCTTTACTGACTTTGCTGAGACCTGGAATGGCCGCTTAGCCATGATTGGCTTTGTTCTGGCTCTAGCGACTGAAGCTCTAACGGGTCAAGGCATTCTGGGCCAAATTGCATCTGTCCTGCCTTTCTAAGCAGTCCAAACACTTGATTTAACTCTCCAAAGTAACAAGGAAACTCCCACCTCAGTCAATCGGCTGAGGTTTTTTCTCTGATAATTTTTGTGATTTTACTGCGCTGAGAGCCGTAAGGTGGGCGCCAATACCAATAGGTAAATTCAATGCCTATCTGGTTAGAGATGCTTTTGTCCACGATTTGTCACTTGAGGCTTGCTAACCTAATTTTGACTAAGGTCATCTCTAATCACGCGCTGGGTGCGTCTACCCTAGTTTACACTTCTGTTCCGATTTGGGGCGTTGTCCATTGGGCAAGTGTGTTGTAGGCGCCGACTTTTATTCTGAGAATATTTGGTTAGTGCAACACATTCCTAGAAGAATCGGAACCATTCCTTCTTGCAATCAGAATACCCTCAGGCCGCCACAGCGCTAGGTGGCCTTTTTGTTTCCAGACTTGATGAAATCATATGGGTGATTTCCACCGTTAGGCAGGCATCGAGAATTACTCGGGTAAATCAACGCGAATGTGGAGTAGTATATTCATTTAGTTTGGGATTCAACGTGGTTTTTGTGTTTTAGCAAAAGGGTTTTTATCTCCTCTTCTTGCTGATGAGCTTGGTAGTTTTGATAGGCGACTCCAACCGCGCCTGTGATCACCAAAGCAGTGGTAGGGGCCACAACGGGAACCCAAGCTCGTTGGTTAAAGTAGACAACGCTAGCGCCCACAACCATGACAGTCAGACCCACGCCACTGGCGAACAGCATCACTGGATGACGTATGCGCCACGCTAGACACCCCCCTGCCGCCGCCCAAATCAAAATCCAAAGATGTTCAACCCAATCTGGCCAGTACCATAGAAGTGGTTGACTATCCAGGACTGCGCTGAGGATTTGGCTGACCATTTGGGCATGGACAATCACCCCTGGCATCTGATAATGTTCTCTGTCTTGAGCGCCAGCGCTGAAGGGGGTATAGAACAAATCTTTCGAACTGGGGGCTGTGACCCCAATTAAGACAATCTTGTCCCTGACCCAGTCGAGTTCTAGCTGACCCTCCAGCACCTCAGTCAGACTAACCCGTTGAGCAACATTAGCCGGAGAGCGATAATCCAAGAGGATTTGATAGCCCTGGTTATCCATGCCCTGATAGCCGCCAGCGTTGGTGGTCAGCAGCCTAAAAACAACTCCCGCTAACTCCATGTAGATTGGATTGACATCGCTTTCGACAGGTTTAATTCCTTGCTTCTCTAAATACAGTAATGCTGATCGCAAAGCGAAGGAGTAGAGGACCTCTGCATCCGGTTGAGCATGAGCGGGGGCAAACAGTAGATTCCGCCGAATAACACCATCGAAATCAACTGGATAATCATTAAACCCCACTCGCTCCATTGGAATATTGGGCGGGGGGGGGATCATTTCTGAGGGAGTATTGCCGATTTTGGTGATCACGATCGCATTATCAGCTCCAAGGCTAGCCAACAACTCTTCATGACCGGGCTCCTGAGGAAGTTCTCGATAAAGGTCAAGGCCAATTACCCGAGGGTGAAAACGCTGGAGTTCTTTGATAACTTGGGAAATTGCTCGATCGGAGGGGGTGGCGCGCTGCTGGCGTTGCAAGTCATCCTCGGTAATCTCTACAACTAGCAGCCTCGGATCTGGCCCTGGGTCAGGCCGCATCTGGAATAGACGGTCATAGACCATCAGTTCCAGCGGCATAAATCCACCGATATGACGAATTCCTAAGACCAGACTAGTGACGATTAGACTCGCGATCGCAATTTCCTTAATCCGCTTTAACCAAGACTGTCGCCCGTCGTCCCAATCGGGCAGATAGGTGAGAGGAAGATCTTCGGGTTCAGTGACCTCATTGGGGAGTTCCTCCAACCGATTTAGATCATATAAGACCTCAGCCGCCGACTGGTAGCGTCGGGAAAAATACTGCCGCACCATTTTGTTTAGCAGAATGGCCAAACCGGAGCTGACCTTGACCTGATTTTGCCAGAGAATTTCTAAAGTATGAGGGTCATCGGGCAACTCAGACGGCGATCTCCCGGTCAAGAGTTGGATCGCAGTTACCCCCAAGGCATAGAGATCGCTATTGTATCGGGGCTTACCCGCTAGCTGTTCGGTTGGCGTATACCCCTGAGTGCCAATACCCACTGTCAGACTGGTTTTTTCTCCCGATATCAGTTGAGTGCGGATCTCCTTGACTGCGCCAAAATCGATCAGAACAAATTTACCGTCCCGACGACGGATTAAGTTGGCGGGCTTGATATCCCGATGAATCACCTGATTGCGGTGGATAAATTCTAGAATGGGCAAGACATCCCGCAGCAGCTCAATCACCTGAGACTCTTCCAGGCGGCCGCATCGCTTCAATTCCTGACTGAGGGGTTCACCTTCAATGAATTCCTGGACCAAATAAAATTCAGCCCCCTCCTCAAAAGAATCCAGCAGTTGAGGAATCCGATCATGCTCTCCCAACTTAAGCAGGGTGGACACTTCCGTGTCAAACAGCCGCCGGGCGATTTTCAAGAACTTAGGGGTGGGGCTGACCGGTTTGAGTTGCTTAACCACGCATTTAAGCCGGTCTGGCCGTTGGCTGTCTTCAGCAAGATAGGTTTGACCAAACCCGCCAGACCCCAAAACGCGTATGATCCGATATCGTTCGGCCAGTTCCATCCCTATCATGACAGTTAGATTGGGTTAGATTCTGATTCTGACATAAAAGACAGACTACGAAAGGCAAAATGAAGTGATTACAGGCGCTACTAAGTTATTAGGAGTCATTGGGCATCCCGTAGAGCATTCTCTTTCGCCGATCATGCACAATGCGGCGATCGCTCACCTGGGAGTTAATTACGTGTACCTTCCCTTTCCGATTGAAGCCAACGGGTTGGCGACGGCGATCGCGGGGTTCGAAGCGATCGGGCTGCAGGGATTTAACATCACTATTCCCCATAAGCAAGCAATTATGCCAATGTTGACGGAGGTATCCGAGGCGGCTTTGGCAGTCGGGGCCGTCAATACCGTCTGGCGGACTGAAACCGGGTGGAACGGCTGCAATACAGACGTTGCTGGCTTTCTCGCCCCGCTAACATCCATGCCTCGTGATTGGAGCCAAACCATCGTCCTGGTGCTGGGAAACGGCGGCGCTGCTAGAGCTGTCGTCGCCGGATGCAGCCAGTTAGGTTTTGCCGCCATCTGGGTGGTCGGACGCAATCAGACAAAACTACAGGCTTTTCAACAAAGCTGGCTGGCCTCTCCCCTCCAGCCTAAGCTGACCGTACACCCTTGGGGCGCACTCCCAGACTTACTGCCTCAAGCAGGCTTAGTGGTGAATACAACGCCCATTGGCATGTATCCTCATACTGACGCCTCTCCCCTGAGTCCAGCCCTAATCGCCAAAATGCCCACAGCGGCGATCGCCTACGACCTGATCTACACCCCAAACCCCAGCCAATTTCTTCGGCAAGCCGCCGCCCAAGGCTCCACCCCCATCGACGGCCTGGAAATGCTGGTTCAACAAGGCGCCGCCGCCCTAGAAATCTGGCTAAAACAGCCGGCGCCAGTCGAGGTTATGCGGCGATCGCTAAGGCGGCAGTTGGGACTTGATCCCTAAGAGAAGATATCAGAAGTCCAAGATGACCCCATTACCACTCGACGATGAGACTTTTCAAACACCCTCTAAAGCGCCAGCGCATAGTTAATCAGCTGCAGTAATCGCTGACGCAGGGTTTCTCAGCCAAGGCGCTGGCAGGCTGAAACAAATACGGCTTGGGGAAATTCCTCTTGGGCGATCGCCAGGGTTTTGCTATCCACCTGATCCAGCTTGTTAAAGACCAGCAACATCGGGCCTGGAGTCACCGGCATTTTAGAGAGAA
>JAKSDM010000622.1 GCA_022360135.1 Pseudanabaenales cyanobacterium
AAAATAAAGTCGACGAAGGCAAAGAATATGATCTTCATCCACTCTTAGATTCTCTAAATTAATCAGGCTGATTTGGCCCTCCCAAACTGCCAGAGCCTCCCATAGCTCAGTCATTTCATACAGCCAGTGCACTTGCTGCAAAGGCTCTATATCGTTTCCCTTCCAGAAATCAGACAGGAGCGGCAGGAGCAAGCGGTCTTCCAATATCAATACCGTGTGGTCATCATCTTGCCAGGCGTCATGTAGCTCAGGCAGGGCGGGAAATAGCCGATGTTGCAAAAGCAAATAGGGTTGAGCTGAAGTCGGTAATCCAGCCATAACAAATGCATCTAGACTTTCAGCTGCAGTAGCCGTTCCCAACAACTTTTCATGAATATTTTCTAACGGTGAAGGGTCTGCAGGGCAACGGTCAATCACCCCAATTTCAATCTCAGTTGCAGGGTTTAAAAGTGTGGGCAGCGGTTCTGTCAGCTGGTAGCGTTGTTTCGGATCAAGATTGTCCCCAATAGCAAAAGCTGTAGGCCCCTTGAAATCTGACTGGTTCGAAGTCTCAGACGGGTTAAATCGCTGCTTCGAACTTTCTCCTTCAACAGACCGGCTTTCAGTTAGGGGAAGGGTTGAAGCCAATTGATCTATCTCAGCATCGACAGAGAAATCAGTAGGCAACTTGAGCACTTGATTCGCCATTTGTTCCCGCTGTTCACATGTCTGAGACTTTCGAGATAAGGTAATAACGGCTTGCCAAGCCCGCAGTGTATTCCCACAGCTTTGACAAAATTTGTTGTGGTCTGGATTCTCAAACTGACAATAGGGACAAACAAGCATGATGGGACTTCCTAAACTCCCGTTAAGTCCTCGAGTAGAACCTAACCAAATTTAGCTGGTTAGATTAGACAATATGCAGCTCTGGCCAGTTTTTCAGATATATCAGATATGAACGGTTGCAATTGTTCTCCAACTTCTCATAGAGTAGAGCTTTGTTTTGTAAACCTTCAATCAATTTTTTTGAATGATCTGATAGCTGAAATCATTTCCCTAGATTTAGAACCCCACCTTACTTAAACAACACTTAAGCGGCGAGTTCTGGCCAAAAACCTATTTAACTCCTTAATAAAGATATGATAAATCTATTTCTCTCTTCAGATCTAAAGTTTCTAGCCTAATATAGGCTTCCCCATCACTATATATTTTTCGCTACTCAATACGAATCACCCGGAATGCGAAAAGAGTTGTAAAGATAAATTAGCGCTTGCGATACACTTTTCATCATTGCATTACAGTTTCTCCAGCCACTTGAGTTCTGTCGAATTCAGTTCTCGCCACTCCCCAGGTTCTAATCCATTTACCCGTAGGTGGGCGATCGCCACTCGAATTAGCCGCAAAGTTGGGAAGCCGACAGCTGCAGTCATACGCCTGACTTGGCGATTGCGCCCTTCAGTCAGGGTAATTTCAATCCAAGCAGTCGGTACAGCTTTGCGGAATCGAATCGGCGGATCTCGTGGCGGGGAAGGGGGAACTTCCGAGAGACTGCGAACTTGGGCAGGTTGGGTGCAATAGTTCTGAATCATTACTCCCCGACGAAGCTGATCAAGCGCCCACTGATCTGGAATTCGCTCCACCTGAGCCCAGTAGGTGCGAGGATGACCAAACCTAGGTTCTGTAAGCCGATGTTGAACACGACCATTGTTAGTTAGCAGCAATAATCCTTCACTATCGCGATCAAGCCGACCGACTGGATAAACCTTTGGGACAGGGATGAAATCTTTCAGGGTGGTCCGGTGGCTCTGCCGATCGGTGAACTGACTCAGGACGTTGTAGGGCTTATAAAAAAGTAGATAGCGATAAGTCATAGAAAGGCATCAGGGTAATTGCATATAAAAATTAGAATTTGTATAGCAAAATTAACAATCTGCAACCACTTGATTCAAGTATTGCGAAAATGTTTAGAAATGGTTGACTCCAAAGTCTGCCCTTTATCCTGAAATGTAACTTAAGAAATATCACAGGAAACATCATGGACAAGGCTCAAAAGTATCGTTTCAACTGTACCCTCACCTTTGGGGACATTTACGGCCAGATTATTGTTTGGTTGATTGTTCTTTTCGTCAGTTTGGCGGCGGCATTAGCCCTTATGGGCGCCAGTCGCCCCATCTACGCCTTGGCTACAGTCGGCCTGATCTTGGTGCTTTCCCTACCTTTCTTGCTTTTTGCCTTTGTGACGACTTTGCTCAATCACATCGAATTTACGGCCGTTGATCCTGAAACTGAAAAGGCGTCTAACTCGGCTCAAGTGACTTCTCAAGCACCTGCCCAAGTGACGAGTTAAGCAATTGCATTAAACTCTTTCAGTAGAGAGAAAACCTAGCAGAGCCTTACATTTAGAGACCTAAACGACTAAATGAAGAGACGTAGCGTCGCTACGTCTCTTCCTCCTTTTGCAATGTTCGATATAGTTAAGGGTAAGCGCTCAAAACGGGAAACCATTCCCTTGGCGGGAATCGCTAGTTCCAGTCAGTATCAGCTGTAGACGCTCCATTCTAAGGGGATGCTCCCTCTACTGACTCAGCCGCTGCCGATGACTCAGTTGTGGTCGGGGGTGAGGGAGAGACTGACGCCAATTGTTGAATCTGATCCTTGAATTGATCAGGCGCTAAAGCAGCCGCATTAGCAAAAAGGGGTTGGGCTTCCTCATTCTTCCCCTGCTGTTGCAGGACAAGCGCTTTAGCTAACACGGGACGGAAATCCTGTTGAGATCCCTTAATGGCTTCCTCATAAGTGGTTAAGGCTTCTTCATAGCGTTCTTCTTCTGCATAAACCTGACCCAGCAGAAGTTGCACCGATGTTACGTCAATACTTCCTGCCTGAATTTCATTGGCTTGATTAGCGGTATTAAGGGTGTCCTGCAACAGTCCGACAGCAGCTTGGGGACGTTTCTGGGTCATTAGTAAAGCGACTAACCCCCGCAAAGCATCTATGTTGCCAGGGCTAGCTGTCAAAACATTTCGATAGGCTTGGGCGGAGCCTTCCAAATCGCCCACTTGGTACTTTGTCTGACCAAGTAGCACCTTAAAATCTGTAACCTCTGGATTGAGCTCCGCCAAATGCTCAAGCGGCTCAATCACTCCCGCCAGATCGCCTAACTGGATGCGGGCTTCTACCAAACCCCGTAAAGCAGTTTGATTGTCTGGTTCTCGCTGAAGCACCAAGTCATATCCCTTGGCGCGAGTTTCCAATTCAGCCTGTTGATTAGCGTCGCCTGACGCCCCCTGGGCTGCATTAGCCTGAATTTCTGAAGACGGACGGCGATCTATCGTCGTCCCCAACAGTGGTAATAAGGAGAGGGATACGAAGGCGGCGACAGCTACAATCAGAACTCCTCCAATCAACCAGCGTTTGTTTTTCACAACCACAGCAGTTTCCTAAAATTCCAAACTTCAATCTGCTTTTGCCCATACTAGCCTTATCCTCACTTAACTAGCTCTGAGGTCTAACGGGGCGCCTCAAGGTCAGAAATAAGGATCGCTATAACGACTTCTTTATAAGATTTTCATCAAAATCAATGGTCTCCTGATAACTTTGTCATCAAATCGACGGAAGCCCGATCGCATTGAATGAAATTTAGCAGACAATTCAGAAAATATTTCGGATCTTCCCAAAGAATCGATGGAATAGTTTAGAGATTAGATTGTTAATTAGGGTTGAGCCTATCATTAGAAGTATTCCTAGCCTGACCCAGAAATTTGACGCAGATACTTAAGAAAGTATTTCGTTATCTGGCGCCTAACGAGAGATGAATTCTGCTCAAAGAGGTTCAGGATGCAAGTGTTACTCTAGTTTTTAGGCAACTGCCCTAGCAGGGCTAAGTAGATAGGTTTTCAGCTTTCAGGAGGTTTTGAGGATTTTATGAGTTCTACGACCAATCGATCCCCTGATTTTCCCGATTCCACTTCTGAATCTTCTGCTTCTGAAGCTTCACATGTAGAAAAACCTACTATGTTGCTTAAACCCCCTGCTCGTCCAAAGTTGGTCGCCCCCCCCAAACGACCAGAGGTTGAAGCGGAGAAATCCTCTGTACCTCAACCTAGTCACAGACCAATTTCTGAAAAAGAAATTTCTGAAAAAGAAATTTCTGAAAAAGAAAAAGTCTTGACCTCTAAGCTGGATAAGGCTGCTATTCAACCTAATTTACCCCGACAGCAGCCCATATCACCCCCCAGTGAACCGATGCAGTATCGGGCGATTGGTCTGATTCGAGGATATTTTCGACCTTCGGAAGAACAGTTCAATCGAGGAAACTTGGTGACCGAAGACGAGGTCGCAATCAACGCGGTTTTGTTAGGCCGTGTGACTAGCTTGATCAAAAAGCACCTAGATCTCGATAAACCTCATTTGTGGGTTGTCTATCCTCGTACACGGGACAAAACTGAAGATTCTGAAATCGATCTTCATGTCCAGATTGTCGGTGTTTGGGAACCTGAAACGCT
>JAKSDM010000245.1 GCA_022360135.1 Pseudanabaenales cyanobacterium
ATGGCGTCATAGATACCCATATCGACCAACGTATCAGAAATGGTGGTTGCGTTATTAATACCTTCCGTTAATAGAGTTTGGGTAAGAGCTTTTCTTAATTGACGCTCCTCCTTGGCGGACAGATAAGATTTTTTGTGTAGCGATCGCCGCACAAGTGCTAAGAAATCTTGTCTATCTGCCGCAGAAAGGGATTGCAAGAGGGTGGGAAGCTGTTCCAGCACTTGGCTCAAAAATTTAGAAACGTTACCTACAGAGGAATGAATAGCCGCCAGCGGCGTATTGACCTCATGAGCGACCCTTGCTACTAATTGACCCAGCGCCGACATCTTTTCGCTCTGGATGAGATAGTGCTGGGTTTGCTGAAGTTCTTCGTATTTTACTTTTAGTGCTTGATTGGTCTGTTCTAATTCTTGATTGATTCGCTGGAGATCCGCATTCTGTTCAGATAGTTTTTGATCTTTTAAGTGATTTTTATATTTTAGATCTTGTTGGAGTCTGTGGATCGTAATATGGGTGGCGACACGAGCTGAAATCTCCGCCTCGTGAAATGGCTTTTCGATATAATCGACGCCCCCCGCTTTGAACGCCTTAACTTTATCCAGAGGTTCTTCTGAAGCGCTAATAAAGATAACTGGAATCTCACAGGTAAGCGGATTAGACTTCAATCTTTGACAGACCTGATGACCATCCATCTTGGGCATTCTGACATCTAGCAAAATCAGATCAGGAGATGACAATTTCAATCCATCCAGAGCCAACTCTCCATTCGGAAAAGGACGGACTTTATACCCCTGGCGAGTTAAAAGATTGATCAATAAATGTAGATTCGCGGGCGCATCATCAATGACAAAAATCTCGCCTTGGCGAGGGGTGTTCATAGGCTGGTTCATCATTTATTTCTTATCTCCTGTTCTCAGCTAGTAAGGCCAGAACCTGGTCATATTCAAAATTTTGCAGAGACTGTTTGAGAGTATTAGCCAGTTGAGGTTGATCAGGGTGGATTTGCTCAAGCAAGCCGGAAATCATATCCAGGTCAGAGGTCTGGATAGCCTTTTGCAAGCGGTTGATGAATTCATCAGGTAAGGCTGCGATCGCAGCTGCATTCAGCTCGGTATTGCCGCCATTTCGATCCGCTAAGGATGCGGATGGATCCGCCAGTTCTTGGTAGATATAACGCACCTCCAGATACTGCGCCATCTTGTCAAAAATCTCCGCTTCTCGGAATGGCTTACAGACCAAATCATCACACCCTGCCGCTAGCACTACAGCCCGATCTTCATCCAGCACGTTGGCCGTTAGGGCGATGATGATGGGGGATTTTGGATTTTGGATTTTGGATTTTGGATTTTGGATTTTGGATTCTTTTCTCCTCTCTCCCTCTTTCTCAGAGGAGATATTTCGCATCTCTATCCGTTCTCCCCTATCTTCCCTATCTCCCCCATCTCCCCTATCTCCCCCATCTCCCCTATCTCCCCCATCTCCCCCATCTCCCCTATCTCTCTCCTCTTCCCCTGCTCCCCCTGCTCCCCCTGCTACACTATCTTTCCGTCTCTCCCCCTTAATTCGCTTCGTCGCTTCGTAACCGTCCATCACTGGCATTCGCATATCCATCCAAATCAGGTGGGGTGCCCACTGTTGGCAAATTTCGATGGCTGCTTCACCGTTACTGGCTTCTTTCAGGTCAAATCCCAAGGGATTGAGTAGTTTGAGCAACAGCTGGCGATTGATCAACTTATCGTCCACAATCAAGATCCGATAGCTCGGTTGGTTGGGTTCAAGCGCAATCACACGACGGTGGGGCTGGGCCACGTTAACTGCTTCCGCCTCAACCCCCTGAACCTGAACCTCAAACATAAACAGTGCGCCTTGCCCAATCTGAGAACTCACCGTCATATCCCCCCCCATCAGCTGGACAAACTGTCGGCTAATGGGGAGTCCCAGTCCAGTTCCTTCTTGGGCTGCTTTGCCAGTTTCTGTTTGAACAAAGGCTTCGAACAACGTATCCAATTCTTCGGGGGCGATACCGGGTCCGGTGTCTTCGACTTCGAAGCATAGAATTTTGGATTTTGGATTTTGGATTTTGGATTTTGGATTTTGGCTAGGGTTTTGCACTGCTACAGACTCTGGGATGATTTCGCCAGTGCTAAAGGGGTTTGGATGGGCGGTTGGCTTTACTCGTAGGCGCAAGATAACCTTGCCTGCTGGTGTAAACTTGATGGCGTTACTGAGCAGGTTGATCAAGACCTGACGTAGTTTGACTTCATCGGCATGCACATAGCGAGGAACAACTGAGTCACGCTCAAACAGGAGTTTTAGCTGTTTATCCGCTGCTTTAAGGGCGAACATCTCTTCTAAATCATTTAGCAGGCGATGGAGATCAAAGTTTTTTTCGTTGAGGGTGATTTTGCCCGCCTCAATTTTGGACAAGTTGAGGACATTGTTAATCAACGTGAGCAGGTAGTCGCCGCTGCGAGTGATGATGCCTATCTGGTCCCGATCCTCGGGAGACAAGCTTTGACTGCGGGAAATCAGTCGGGAGAACCCCAGAATCGCATTGAGGGGAGAGCGCAACTCATGACTCATATTGGCGATAAACTGACTTTTGGCTTGGTTGGCGACTTCTGCTTTTTCTTTGGCCACTGCCAGTTCAGCCGTGCGTTCTTCTACGCGCTGCTCCAAGGTTGCAAAGGATTCTCGCAATTGATTCGCCATCCGGTTGAATGATTGAGCCAGTCCCCCCAATTCATCGGAGCGGTTAAGGTCCACTGTTTTGTCCCACTTCCCTTTGGCAATGTCCTTAGCCGCTTGATTGAGCCGGAGGATGGGGTGAGTCACCCATCGGGCAGTGAGAATCCCGATCAGCGTCGCCATCACCAACGCAGCCATACAGAGCAGGATGGTGGTGCGGTTATTGGCATTGATTTGGGCCATAAAGTCGGCTTCTGGAATGGTCACGACAATCAGCCAATCCAAACCCCGATGATCTGAGAAGGGTAAGAGCTGAACAAACTGCCATTGTCCATTCAGATTGAAGGTGAGTTGCTGAGCCTGGTCTATTTGGCTAAGGCTACCAAAGTTTTCTGCCAAATATTGGGTCGTCGCTTGAATCAAGGCGTCATCACTGTCGGTCGCCTGAATTCTTTCGGGTCCATCCTGATGGGTTATGAACGGTTGCTCAAGGGTGGAACTGGCCACTAGCAAGCCTGATCGATCGATAATAAAGCTCTCGCCTGAGGGACTGATATCCAACTGCCGGAGAAAGTCACCGATGAAGGAAAGGACCAGTGGGGTATCCAACACCCCCAGGAGAGTTCCTGCCTGGTCATACACTGGTAAAACGGCGTCAATAGCGATCTTGGTGTTGTCGAACCAGACATAAATTGAACTCCACGCGCTCTTGCCGTCCGTCACGGCAGCCTGATACCAGGGGCGGGACCGGGGGTCATAGGTCGGGGCGACAACATCCAGGAGTTCTCCCCGATGTTTGTCAGGCTTCACCGTGTAGGCATGATATTCAAAGCCTGTAGAGTTGTCTGCAGCTTCAATGCTCAAGGTGTTGTCCTGGAGTCGAGTCACCCCAACATAGTCCCCCTGTTCATTGCCCCAAGCGATGTATTTGATTGACTCAAAGGAATTGAGTCGCCCTAGCAAGAAACGCTCCAATCCTGGCATATCCTGTGCTGACAATAGCCCTTGCTCAAGCACAGTCTGGTTATGCTGGTTTAGCTGATGCGGTGTATTCAGGTAGGTATTAAGGCGCAGCTGGATGCGATCGCCCACTTCCCCCATGAGCTGAGCCGCCAGATCGTTGACGGTCTTCTGTCCATTGCGCCAGGAGAGATATCCAACTAAACCAACGGCGGCAAAAATTTGCAGGACAAAGGGAACAATCAAGACGGTTCGCAGGGGAACTTGACTGAGGGGCCGGGTAACCAAACGATTGAGCAAGTTAACTGACATGGCTAGACGATTTGGAACTGCCGATGGACTGTTGCAAACAGAAGGGATATTGCCTGGGGAAAAGCCCATTCACAAAAACACCGACGATGCAAGGCCGGGATCGGCCAGTTAGGAAGATGCACGCCTTAAATCTCCAAACTTTGTTTGAATGCTTAACTTCCCGCTATAATGCCCTGGATAAGATCAGTAATATCGCTGGCGCTACGGGTTATTGCTTCAAGAAACGGGTGCGGGCAATGAACGTCAGCGTGAACTGCTGCGGCAGGCAGAGGCCAGCTGCGATCGCTTTGATCATGCGGTAGAAGTCGGTCAAGACGACCTGACTCACCTGGTAATTCGCTCAATTCAACGGTCTTCGTCCCCGAACCACGTTCCGGATCGAAGCCGCCACGTTTTTATTGACTCAACAAATGTCCACTCTGGCTATAGTCCAGCGGTTAGAAAAATAGCGAAGTTACTAAACAGTTTTTGAGACATATTGATGTTGGAATATTTATAGTAACTGGCTCTTCAGATGCTTCACAAAAACAAAGCCTATATGATTTAAGACAACATTGTGATTCGGTTTTCGTAGTTCTCAACAAAATTGATGAGCGGGACGATCTTTCCCCAGAAGTTCTTCATGAGGTCATCAGCCAGTGGAAAAACGATTTAAATGTTGATCAGATCTATCTAACTTGTACAAAGGGATACGATCCTAAAAGCCGGAATCCCAAAATGAGTATTCGAGGCGTTGCTCAACTACGAAATGATATTGAGGAGTTTCTGGCAAAAAAGGGGAAAGACCTGTTGCTAGCAAGACATATGGCTGAAAAGCAGTCTTATGCAGTCAAAATCATTGCAACAGCTTTGGTGGCAGTGGCAGGCGAAGCATTTATTCCTGGCAGTGCCGCATTTATTACAGCAACACAAGGAGTTGCAATAGCATCATTACATTATTTATATACTGGCAAGATTCTGTCTTCTCATGCTGCGATTGCCATCTTACCTACTTTTTTAGCTGAAAGTGCAGGTTCCAGTTTATTCCTATTTGACAAATCTTTTCTTCCCCCAACAGGTATTATTGATTTAGCTGTAGCAGGGGTTGCTGTTGTTATCACTCTTGCACTATTGGCAACTGTTAATCACATCCTTTCTATTGGTGCTAAGTTAGAGCAGGAAGAACTCCTACGCTCGGGCACCTCGAAAAATTGATTTAGCGCCTCCATAGTGCAATCCTAAAGTTCAGGTGCTACCAAGTTGAAGCGAGATGACCCCATCAGGATTGCCAAATCTAGACCGACGATACCAAAAATTAGCCCAGAAGAAGGACTTCTTAATCAGACTCAACACAATGATTCCCTGGGAAGAGTTTCGACCTGTGCTAGAGAAAATTCGTCAGAAACCTAAAAAGAGCAATGCGGGACGCAAGTCCCTCGATGGAATCCTGATGTTCAAGTTGCTGATCCTGCAAAAGTTTCACAATATCAGCGATGAAGAGTTGGAGTATCAGGTCAATGACCGTCTCTCCTTCATGCAGTTTCTAGGTTTGAACTTGACCGACTCAGTCCCGGATGCAACCACTGTATGGTTGTTCCGTCAGCAGTTAACTGAGGCTGGACCATTGGTGACAAGTTAAGACTCTATGCCATTTGTCAAGGGGGGTTGAGAGGATGGTTGGAAGAAAAACTGTTCGGCAGAGCGCTGACGGTCAGGAAAAGGAGCGACAATCAGCTTTACGTTAGGTTTTCGTTTCCGTTTAACAATGCCTAAATCTTGATTTTCTGGAGCAGCGAAATACTTCACGGGGTCAGAAGTCAACCCTTTTTGATGAGCGACAGAAAAGTGATAGAGACACAACTTGGAAGGTTATAGGGGTTGAAACTCTAGGAGAATAAGAACGTCTTCATCGGAATAGCCAGATGTATTGGCCCTTAGTCGGTATTGCTCCAACGATTCAACGATTTTTGACCGCCTACCGAGAGGTGTTCTGCCGAGATGCAGGATTTGAGCATGTAAGCCGTTATATTAATGGTTTGCTACTGAGCGCAAACAAGACCTTGCAAGGGATCTACGCCCAAATCGTATGGCCCGAGGGGAAGCAGGTCAGTCGCCGTGCCATGCATGAGGCGGTCTTTGAATCTGGATGGAGTCGCAACGAGTTGATGAAGCAGCATCGGCAAAACGTGGTCCCAAATTATCGAGGGCGAGGTAGAGCCGTCATGAGCTTGGACTGGACATTTGGATATTATCCCTATAACCAAAAGATCTATGGGGCTAAGGAAGCTTACGATAATGTTAACCGCTGCTGGAGTTGTTATCAAACGGTAGTCACAGCCGCTGTGGCGAATCCCCATCGGGTAGATGGATTAGCGGTGGAGGTGCAGCAACCGAACTATCAGAAGGAAGAGTTGAGATATTTGACGATGACTCAACGGGATAGTTATGAGCAAATGGAGCAGGTGCGGGAGCGACTCCTGGAGTTACTGCACTATCATCAGCATCGCCTGAGTTATCGAAAGCGAACGGAAATCGCCGTTGAGATCGTTAGACAAATTGAAGCTGAAGGGTGCTTTCCTCAGGCAGACTATGCCTTTGATCAGGGGGTGTTAAATCGCCCCTTAACCACTCTGATTGAATCTGCTGGCAAACACTGGGTCAGTGAAATTGAATCCACTCGATTGATTCTGTGGAAAGACCAATGGACTCAAGTGCAGAAAGTATCCAAGCAATTGAAACAAAGTAATCCAGAGAGTTTTCGTCACAACCGGGTGCGCTGTCGCAATGGTGAAATTCGAGAGATCTGGGCCTTCTCTAAAGTCGTCAGGCTGAAGAAATATGGCCGTAAACGACTGGTAATCGTTCATGAAACGTCTGAGCTAAGCGACGCCCCTCGATTTCTATTAACCGACGCCCTCCATTGGGATAGTTCACGAGTATTCGCCACCTGGAGTTTTCGATGGTCGATAGAGACCTGTCATAAGGTTGCCAAACAACTGGTCGGTTTTGAAACCGCTCAGTTACGCAATG
>JAKSDM010000594.1 GCA_022360135.1 Pseudanabaenales cyanobacterium
TCCCACACCTGCGTCTCATCAGGGATGTCAGTTATCTGTTGGGCGATCGCTCGAATCCAACCGTCCACAATCAAGACATCTGCAATTTGATCGGTGGTGGAAACGGGATCGAGAACCCGGACTTGCTGAATTAGATGACTAGGCATACAGGCGCTTTTGGAAACTAGGCGCTGACAAATTCATGCGGATTGAGGTCGGGGTAGAGCCCAACTCGCCTTCAACAGTATATATTTTGTTATATAGTTAATCATCCAATACGCTTCGGATAAGTTGATAATTTGCTCATATATAGCAATCCTAGATGATTTGTAAATGCAAAAGGCTTTTTGGAGCCTTGCAATCCCTATTTGACAATGATCCCCGTTTTATAGGATTTACGAATGATTTAGGACTGCTATAGATGTTGCCTGCAACTTCTATACTAGTATTGCCTGCAACGTTTATACAGATCATTGGGATCTGCAAAAATTGTTATCTGAATAGTCTTAAGCTAACGATCCACAGAACCCATCACAACATCGACACTGGCAAGGATAGCGACCACATCAGCCACCTTCACCCCCTGAAGCAATTGGGGCAGAATCTGTAAGTTATTGAAGTCGGCGGGACGGATCTTCCAGCGCCAGGGGAATGAACTGTTATCACCGATGATGAAGATTCCCATTTCTCCTCGACCCGCTTCAATCCGGACATAGTGCTCGCCTTGGGGGATTTTGAATGTGGGGGGAATTTTCTTGGCGATGAATTGATAGTCAAATTCATTCCACTGAGATTTAGGTCCCTCAGCTTTGCGCTTCGCCTCCAGGTTTTCGTAGGAGCCGCCGGGTAACTGTTGACAAGCCTGACGCACGATTTTAAGCGCCTCAACCATTTCATTCATGCGCACCAAGTATCGGGCAAAGCAATCACCTGCTGTTTCCCATTGCACCTCCCAATCAAAGTCGTCGTAGCATTCGTAATGATCGACTTTGCGCAAATCCCATTTCACCCCAGATGCCCGCAGCATTGGTCCTGAGAGTCCCCAGTTAATAGCGTCTTCGCGGCTGATGACACCGATGCCTTCCAGCCGATGCCGAAAAATCGGGTTATCGGTCATCAGGCGATGGTACTCATCCAACCGCGCCGGCATATAATCGCAAAAATCCAGGCATTTATCCACCCAGCCGTAGGGCAAATCGGCGGCCAAACCGCCAACCCGAAAATAGTTATTGTTAATTAGCCGCATTCCGGTGGCGGCTTCCCAGAGGTCGAGGATCAGCTCGCGATCGCGCATGACGTAGAAATACAGTCCATGATTCCCCAAATCTGAAACGAAAGAGGGACCCAGCCACAACAAATGGTTGGAGATCCGAGTCAGCTCCAGCATGATGACGCGAATATAGCTAGCCCGCTTGGGTACTTCGACATCGGCCAGTTGTTCTACAGCATTAACCGTAATCGCCTCATTGAACATGCCGCCGTAGTAATCCCACCGACTGACATAGGGGATATACATTGGGGTAGTGCGGTTCTCAGCGATTTTTTCCATGCCCCGGTGCAGATAGCCAATGACGGGCTCGCAATCGATCACGTCTTCTCCATCCAAGGTCAGCAGCAGTCGAAAACAGCCATGCACTGACGGATGATGGGGTCCCATGTTAAGGGTCATGGGTTCAGTTCGCGTCTCAAGCATCGTCATGGTAGTAGCCTCCAAAGATGTGCAGAGGTATGCAGAAGGAA
>JAKSDM010001744.1 GCA_022360135.1 Pseudanabaenales cyanobacterium
ATAACAATTCGCTTCTTGGGCTAACTTAATCACTAGTTTAACCAATTCTGAACCGACTCCTTTACCTCGGTAGGCTTCATCTATGTACACATCCTCCATCAGACCAAACGGCTGATTATGTAAATCATTGACCATCAGATAAAGATAAGCTCGACCCACTTCGACCCCATCGTCGGTGACAGAAACTCGGATACCTTCCGCTTCAACGTTGCTTTTCTCAAAATCCACCCCCTCACCCCCCTTTCAACCCCATGCCTTAACTTCCCTACACATTTACAGCGATTCCTGCATTGGAGGAATTTTGGATTTTGGATTTTGGACTTCGATTTCCCTCTCATCCCTCCCCATCTCCCAGCTACCGTGTACACACAAGTCGGAGTCGGAGTCATTTCAGTCCCCTAAATCCCCCAATTCTGATGCTGCTGGCGAATTTAACAATTGGACATATCGTCAATTCTGAGGGCTTTTTGAGGCCCCCCGGCCCCCAATTTTGGGGGAGCAAGAACTCAAAGTCCCCCAAAATTGGGGGATTTAGGGGGACTTCAGCCGTTCGCACAATGTTACGAAATAATTCGCCAGCAGCGTCAATTCTGGGGGACTTTGAACTCTGATCCCCCCCAGAATTGGGGGGATAGGGGGGCCAGATCGGCAAATTCGCAATCGGAGTCGAGATCTGTGTACACCGTAGATCTCCCAGACGAATTATATCGCGTCTCTAAACGTTCTTCCCCATCCTCCCTATCTTCCCCATCTTCCCCATCTTCCCCATCCTCCCTATCTTCCCCATCTTCCCCATCTTCCCCATCTTCCTTTACCCTCCTTACCCCTATCTCCCATTTCCTCTCAAAACTGTCTTCGAGAAAAAATCATAATCGATAAAACGATCAGTAATACCGTGTAGAGAAACGCATAGAGGGCATGGCTGGCGAGTTCTAATGAATTTGGCAAAAGTTGTAGTCCATAAACAGCCTGATTCTTGAGGTTCAAGCGCGCCAGGTCTGGCAGAATGAGGTAAGTGGCGTCAGTAATGCGTTGGATGTTGGGATCATCGGCCAGCTTTCCTAAGGCGACAATGTCCCGGCTGAGATGCCCCATCAGATAGATGGCGAAGGTGAGCAGGGTTGCAAGCAGAGAACTGGTAAACACGCCAAATAGAATGGCAAAGGCGGTTAGCAGCATCATTTCCAGAAACATGAACAAAGCTGCTAAAAGCAGGCTGGCTAATGAAAAGGCAATCTGGTTAGCACTGAGAACACCGATGTAGATGACCGTCAGCAGCAGCAATAATACGGCGATTACGGCGGAGAGGCCCAGATGCTTGCCAATGATAAACTCCAGGCGTCTGACGGGTTTAGCGATCAGGACCAGCACTGTGCGCTTCTCAATCTCTTTATTGATTAACCCAGTACCGACAAAAACAACAACGACCAGAGCGAATACATTAATGGCCGCCAATCCCAAGTCCAAGGTTAGTTTATCTTCGGTTCCAGCTGCAATCTCAGGCAGTAGCCCAGTGGCGATAACCATCAATAGGGCGAATAGCGCCACCAAATAGAGGATGCGATCGCGAATCACCTCTAAAAAGACATTGCTGGCTATCACCCAAACCCTTTCAGGCTTCATCATCAAATCAATCCAACTTCAAAACATTTATGGCCCAGCCAGACGTTATCGCTATCGCTTTACGTGGCGGCCTAGCTTGGATTTATCCATTGCATATCAGACACTCCCAAATCACATTCCACATGAGCAAGCGGGGTCGAATACTCTACAATTTGGTTCGTTGATGGAGCTTCATTGCCTTCTGCATCCGCAATCGGTTGAAGCTTCTGAGTAATTTGACACGCTTTTTCTAGGTAATATCCCTCTGGTTTTGAGGCAGGTCCCAGCCAAAATGCTTGCAGCTTCAAGTTATAACTATCAGAACTATCAGAAGCGCCGCCATCTACATCCGTCCGCAACTCCCAGAAGTCTTGTTCAGCAAGCGCCATCAGTCGCTCCCGGGCTTCATTTCCGATTGGCGTTATCCGATCGTCTGCATTCAGTAGCCACCGTTCAAGATCGGGCCAGGGCATCTCGTTTAAGGTGTCTTTGACCTTCGATCCAGCTGTATCAAGCAAGATCTCGCCTTGGGAGAAGCGTCCGTTTCCAGTGGGCAAAACGTATACAAATCCACTTTGGCCAAAGTCATCCATGATTAAGCTGGGATAATCATCCAGCCAATTCTGAATCAGGAAGGAGAACTCAATCCAACTACTGAATAAGAGATTTAGCAATAGCAGTAAGATCAAATTTTGGCGAATGGGCGGCAACGGTACCTTGAAGGTCAGATTCCAGGTGAGAAAGTGAGGGGTTGCTGCAATCAAAACCGAAACTAAGGGCCAACTGACTACTGCTGGGACAATATTATTGCCTACCCAGGGGGTGAATATAAAGGCGCAGAGGATTGCGCCGGTAATCCAGGGGCCGATCGAGACGCCAAACACTTTGATCGGATGTTTGGATAGGGCCCATCCTACTCCGATTGTGAAAAACAGTAAGCTGAAGATTCCCAACAGATTAACTGTAAATCCTGCAGCGTTGACAACAGCTGCTAACACGGAGGTGAGCCAGGAAAACAAACCCAGCAGTATCACAGTCTGCCAGGAGAAATATCGAGGAGGCTTTAAGAATGTATAAACTAGACAGCCGCCGCCTGCTGTAGTGAGCAACCAGCTAACCGTCACCAGTAGATCAACCGTGGAGGGTTCGGCATCGGTATAAACTGCCGCCAGAAATAATAGCCACGACAGGGACCCTAACAAAATCAGAGTTTGCCAGGAAAAAACTTCGGGGGGTTTGAGCAGATTGACGAGTTGGTTAAGGGGCTGCATGACAATCTATAACCATTACGAATACGCATTCCAGACAAATGCACGGAGGAGCAAGAGCAGCAAAATGACACTAAAACTCAATGCATTTGCCTGCAAAACGGCAGTCGATTGGGTTGAGGGTTGAGGATACCCTCTTCTAGTTTGACGAGCTAAATGAAATCTTTCTTTCCGCTTGGGTTCAGGCGAACGTTCTTGGTCTGATGAGACCTCTAGCATCCACATTAGCAATTCTAATCCTTTAAGTTTGACCCAAAAGGTGAGAAAGAAAATAATCAACCCCGCTAGGATAGTCCATAGGCCAATATTATCGAGCCAGAGACTGTTTTCCATTAGGGAAAAATGGTTAAACAAAATGTAGCTGATTACTTGGATCTTTAAATCTTCGGGAGCCAGTATTTCAAACACCCAAAATATTATCCAACCCAAACTGGTCGCCAAGAGATTAATCGTAGCCGCATATCGAATGCTGGGCTGGAATCCAAACCGCAGCCTTTGTCGTAGGACAGCCGCCTCAAGCGCGATCGCCACCAGCAGAAAAAGGGCTTGAAATGCAATCGCGCGTAAGGGGAGAACAGGTTCCACTGTCGGCTCCCTCCTAGTATCAGAACTTATCTTGGATAATAGAGTATACCTTCGTTTAGGAATAAAGCATTCGATCCTTACACTGGCAAAAAGTTATAAATTCTAAACTTTCTCAGGATTGACCTCACCTCCGTTAGAATCTAATTCCGGGATTCGAGGATTTTTTTACCGTCATGACAAAAACCGGCATTGGTATTCTCACTGCCCAACTCAATAGTGAACGGAACATCGGGCAGATCCATGTCTATGACGGGGAAGGGAAGGGAAAATCCCAAGTCGCTTTGGGGGTTGTGCTCCGCTCTATCGGTTTAGGGATTCACAGCTTTCGCCAAAGCCGGGTGCTCTTGCTGAGATTCCTTAAGGGGCCTGGGCGCACCTACGATGAGGATGCCGCGATTGAAGCCCTGCAACGGGGGTTTCCCCATTTAATCGATCAGGTTCGCACGGGTCGGGCGGAATTTTTTGGTCCTGAGGAAATTACCCGATTTGACCAACTTGAGGCCCAACGGGGTTGGGATGTGGCGAAGGGGGCGATCGCATCGGGCCTATATTCTGTCGTTGTGCTCGATGAAATTAATCCGGTGTTGGATTTGGGATTGCTACAGATTGATGAAGTGGTCAAAACCCTCAAGCAGAAACCCGCTCACCTGGAAATTATCGCCACGGGTCGGGGAGCCCCCCAACCACTATTGGATATTGCCGATTTACACTCCGAGATGAAGCCGCGCCCCCATCCGGAGGCGGCTCACCACGGCATTGAAGGCATTGAGATTTATACCGGCGCTGGCAAAGGCAAATCAACCAGCGCCTTGGGCAAGGCTCTCCAGGCGATTGGCCGGGGAATCAGCCAGGATAAATCTCATCGGGTGTTGATTATGCAGTGGCTTAAAGGTGGCCAAGGCTATACCGAAGACGCCGCAATCGCCGCTCTGCGCCAAAGCTACCCCGACCTGGTGGATCATCAACGCTGTGGTCGAGACGCCATTGTCTGGCGAGGACAACAGCAGGAAATTGACTATGTAGAAGCCGAACGAGGCTGGGAAATCGCCAGCGCGGCGATCGCCTCCGGCCTCTACAAAACCATTATCCTGGATGAACTAAACCCCACCATTGACCTGGAGCTACTCCCCGAGGAACCCATTGTCCAAACCCTATTGCGAAAGCCTAAAGATACTGAAGTGATCATCACTGGCCGCTGCAAAAATCCCCCCGCCTACTTCGCCCTCGCTAGCGCCCACTCCGAAGTGTTTTGCCATAAGCATTATGCGGAAAAAGGCGTTGATTTAAAGCGCGGCGTAGATTTTTAAGTCAGTTGAAGGAGGCGAGGATTTAAATTTCCACCTTCCCCGTCAACCAATAAGTCTCTATTTGTCCTCTCCCTTTCACTTCAATCGGTCCCCTAGATTCAAAGGTGTATTTGCCTTGTAAGTGAGTGTAGGTGGCTGGGGCGATCTGAATGCCGCTAGCCCGTCCTTGAGATTCCATCCGACTAGCGATGTTAACCGTGTCGCCCCAAAGATCGTAAATAAATTTTTTAGTGCCGATGACGCCAGCAACAACAGGGCCAGAGTTAATCCCAATGCGAATAGATAAGGGATGATTGAGTGTCTGACTAAGACGAGCAATTTCTCGACGCATGGCTAGGGCCATGTCTGCGATCGCTTCAGCATGATCCGGCCTTGGCATCGGGAGGCCGCCAGCCACCATATAGGCGTCTCCAATAGTCTTAATCTTCTCTAATCCAAATTGTTCAGTTAATTGGTCGAAGGCTGAGAAGATCTGGTTGAGCAAAATTACCAATTGAGTGGGAGA
>JAKSDM010001794.1 GCA_022360135.1 Pseudanabaenales cyanobacterium
CGTCTCGTTGACGGACGACTTGGGAGGCGACCTTCCCCAATGGGGCTACACCGAATCGGTCTTGTTGGACGGCGACCACGTGATCTGCACCCCCGGCGGAGACAAGGGAGCGATCGCCGCGTTGGACAAACGGACCGGAAAGGTCGTCTGGCAGACCGAGGAATTCACCGAACCGGCGCACTACTCATCCGTCGTCACGGCCAACATCAACGGCGTCCACCAATACGTGCAACGCACGGAGAAGGCCGTCGTCGGCGTCGACGCCAAAAACGGAAAGATCCTTTGGCGGACCGACTTCCCGGGCCGCGTCGCCGTCATCCCCACGCCGATCGTCAAAAGCAACGACGTCTACGTCACGGCGGGATACGGAACCGGATGCAAAATGGTGCGGATCGGGCCCGACTTCAGCGTCACCGAAATCTACTCGAACAAGGTCATGAAAAACCACCACGGCGGCGCGTTGCTCGTTGGCGACCATCTCTACGGATACTCGGACGGAGTGGGCTGGACCTGCCAGAACTTCGCCGACGGTGAGGAGGTCTGGTCCGAACGCCGCGCCTTGGGCAAGGGGGCCGTCACCTTCGCCGATGGAATGCTCTATTGTCTGGACGAAGACAAGGGGACGGTCGCGCTGGTCAAGGCGACGCCCGAAGGCTACGAGGAGACCGGACGCTTCGAGTTGGATCCGCAGTCGGAGATCCGCGCCTCCCGCGGAAAGATCTGGACGCACCCCGTGATCCTCAACGGCCGCCTTTACCTCCGCGACCAAGACCTGATCTACTGCTACGACGTCAGCGGAAGCTAAGCTCCCGGTTCAGAAGACGGAGTCCACGATGGTCTTGGCCTCGTCTTGGATGCGCGCCAAGTGGTCGGAGCCCTTGAAGCTCTCCGCGTAGATTTTGTAGATGTCCTCGGTGCCGGAGGGGCGCGCCGCAAACCAACCGTTTTCCGTGACCACTTTAAGCCCTCCGATGGCCGCGCCGTTGGCGGGAGCGCGGGTTAGCTTGGCTTGGACGGGCTCGCCGGCGAGTTCCGCGGCTGGGAGATCCTCGGCGGAAAGATTCGAGAGTTTCTCTTTCTGCTCGGCGTTGGCGGGCGCGTCCACCCGCGCGTAGACGGGGCTGCCGAAGCGACTCTCCAACTCAAGATAATGCTCGGACGGATCCTTCCCGCTGGTCGCGAGAATTTCCGCCGCGAGCAGATCGAGGATGATGCCGTCCTTGTCGGTCGTCCACACGCCGCCGTCGCGGCGCAAGAACGAGGCCCCGGCGCTTTCCTCGCCGCCGAATCCGAACGAGCCGTCAAGCAGTCCGTCCACGACCCACTTGAAGCCGACCGGGACCTCGGCCAGCGTCCGGCCGAGGCTCGCGGCCACACGGTCGATCATCGAGCTGGAAACCAGCGTCTTGCCGACCGCCGCGTCCTTTCGCCACTCGGGCCGGTTTTGAAACAGGTGATGAATCGCGACCGCGAGGTAGTGGTTGGGGTTCATCAGGCCGCCGCTGCGAGTGACGATGCCGTGGCGGTCGTAGTCGGGGTCGTTCCCAAACGCGATGTCGAACTTGTCCTTCAATCCGATGAGGCTCGCCATCGCGTGCGGGCTCGAGCAGTCCATCCGGATCTTTCCGTCCTTGTCGACGGTCATGAAGGAAAACGTGGGATCAAAGGCGCGATTCACCACCTCGATATCCAGCCCGTACGCCTCGGCGATCGGATCCCAATAGTTCAGGCCCGCGCCGCCCATCGGATCGACTCCGATCCTCAAGCCGGCGCCCCGGATCGCGTCCATGTCGACGACGTTCTTCAAGTCGTCCAAGTACGGCCGGACAAAGTCGTGTTCGCGCGTCGTGTCGGCCCGGAGCGCGCGTTCGAACGCCGTGCGCCTCACCTTGCGCGGATCGCCGCGAAGGATCTCGTTCGCCCGATCCTGAATCGCCTTGGTCGTGTCCGAGCCGGCGGGACCGCCGCTCGGCGGATTGTATTTCAAGCCGCCGTCCTCGGGCGGGTTGTGGGACGGCGTGATGACCAACCCGTCGGCCCGACCGGACGCGCGCCCGGCGTTGTGCGTGAGAATCGCGCGCGAGACCGCCGGCGTGGGGGTCGGGCCGAGCCCCTGTTGAATCCGCGTCTCAACGCCGTTCGCCGCGAGGACCTCCAAGGCGGACACGAAAGCGGGCTCGGACAGCGCGTGAGTGTCCATCCCGAGGAAGAGCGGCCCGTCGACGCCGGCGGTTTTCCGCTGTTCGCAAACGGCTTGGACGATCGCCAGGATGTGGTTTTCGTTGAACCGGGTGTCCAGCGAGGAGCCGCGATGCCCCGAAGTGCCGAACGCCACGGCGTGGCCCGGATTCTCCGGATCGGGCCGGCGCGTGTAATAGGCCGACACCAATCGAGGCACGTTGACCAACAGTTCCCGAGGAGCGGGTTTTCCCGCCAGCGCGTGCAAACTCATGGCCGGTTTGTAACCAAAGACGTCGGGAATTTCGATTGCGAATCGGCAACGAATGCCCGAAGCATTGCCCCGCCGTCAGCCCCGTGAAACACGTCGCAAGACAGTTCGTCGTTTCGATGGTTCTCTGTTGCGCCACGCTCGCGACAACGACCCGCGTCGCGGCCGGAACGATTTCGGTCGGAGAGGCGAACGCGAGCCTGCGCGGCGTCCACGAGCTGCGATTCAAGGCGGGCGCCGAAACGGCCAATCCCTTTTTCGACCGGAAGTTGACCGTCGTTTTCAAGCGGCCGGACGGGAGCAAGGCGCGTGTCGGCGGATTTTTCGACGGCGAGGCCGTCCACCGGGCCCGCGCCTACTGCGACCAGCCCGGCGAGTGGAGCTGGCGGACCGAGTCGAACGATCCCGGCATGAACGACCGCGAAGGCGCGTTCGTGGTGGAGCCGTCGGATCTGCCGGGAAAACTTCGCCTTCATCCCGAAGATCCCCGGCAGTTCGCCCGCGACAACGGGGAATGGTTTCTCCATCTGGGAGACGCCGCGTTTCGCTATACGGCGCGTTTCGAGCCCCGTTGGCGCGAGTAC
>JAKSDM010001369.1 GCA_022360135.1 Pseudanabaenales cyanobacterium
GAATTTTGTCGTTGATTTCCTCAATTGTCCGCATAGATGTATTTCCTGTTACTGCGAACCGTTTAGAATCGCCAGCATATCGATTCCCAGAGGATGGCGCGGCGGCGCTTATGAGCGCTGTCGCCAAATTCGCCAAGCCAATGCCGCAATCATCATCACAGTCGGCGTCAAGATGGCGACCAAGCTATTACTGGGAGTGGCTGGAATCGCCAAGCTTGGCGCAGCGTACTTGATCAGCGCCGCCAGAACCGTTGAGATTATTAGGACCTTAGAAACGAATCCGATACTGCTTCCCATACTAATTTAAGAGCGACGAATATTCAGGCAGCACCATTCTTGACGACGCCAGAGGGTGGCTACAATCCAGCCATTGTCCTCCAGGGTGTCTGCAACGAGTTTGGATTGATCCAGCAGAATACCGCTGAGGATGGCCCAAGTGGTGGGTTTTGCGATCGCATCCATCTGCGGGATTAAATCCACAATTACCTCCGCCAAAATATTGCAGAGGATACCATCTACAGGTTCAGCCAACTGTTGAGCCAGCGTATTTAGACTGCCTTCACTGACCCGTAACCGTTTGGGATCGACGCCATTGAGATCACGATTGCTACGGGTCGCTTTCACCGCCAGCGGATCAATATCCACAGCATAGACTTGTTTGGCCCCTAATAGAATGGCTCCGATTGAGAGAATACCGGAACCACAGCCAATGTCAGCGATCACCCTAGCTGTCGCATCATCGCCAAAGCGCATCTCCAAAGATTCCAGGCAGAGTTGAGTAGTAGCGTGAGTCCCAGTGCCAAAGGCTGTCCCTGGATCAAGCTTTAAAACGAGCCGACTGGAGTCTTTGGGATCCGATAACCAAGCGGGATTAATCAAGAAGCAATCGCCAATTTCCAGCGGGCTCCAATGAGCCTTCCAGCTTTTAGACCAATCCTCTTCGTCAATCAACCGCCACTCCACTAGAGGTAGGGAAAATTCAGCGCAGAGAGCATCCTGTTTAAGCCGCAAAGCAATAGCAGCCAAATCCAAAAGTTCAAACTTTTCTTGCGGAAAATACACCCGAATCGCACAGCTGTGTCCCTTTTTCTCGCTAGACGTACCCCGTCCACCGAAACTTTCAAACCGCCAGAAGACTAAATCCTCTAGAAACGGATCACAAAGAACTTGTATTTCCCACCAGCTGTTGACCAATGTTTTGGCTGCCTTTAATTGAGCGGTCTAAGGGCTCCGCACCATTAGGATAACTGGTTCTAAAGCGTCACCGTATAGGCGTCGCGAATCCCAGGAACCTTCGTAATTTCAGATAGGATACCTTCCGGTAGCGGATCATCAATACTGAGAACCATCACCGCGTCACCTCGAACAATCTTACGCCCCACCTGCATGCTAGCGATATTGACATTGAAACTTCCCAGAAGAGAGCCAATTTTACCGATGATCCCGGGCATATCTCGGTGTAAGGTAAACAACATATAGGCAGTCGGCGGTACGTTGATGGGAAAATCGTTGATGCTGGTAATCCGAATCTCATTACCTCCAAGCAGGACGCCTGTGACTGAATGTTCTCCCAGAGAGCCTCTCGCGGCTAAATGAAGAGAACCCGTATAGTCCTTGACGTTAGCATCGCGGGTTTCAACCACATGGATCCCCCTTTCCTTCGCCTCAATACTGGCGTTAACATAGTTAACTCGCTCTTGCAAAGCATGAGAGAGCAACCCTTTTAGCGCAGCCACCACAATCGGTTGGCTATCGCTATTGGTGAGTTCTCCTTGAAGCATTACATTGAGGGATTCCACTCGCCCTCCCGCCAGCTGGCCCACTAGATTTCCTAATGTTTCAGCCAATTGTAAGTAGGGTCTGAGTTTTTCCAAAACATCCGGGCGCAAACCTGGAATATTCACAGCTGAACGCGCTGGCAGCCCCAAGAGGACATCGCGGATTTGCTCAGCCACATCGATCGCTACATTAATCTGAGCTTCTTCGGTAGACGCTCCCAGATGAGGCGTCAAAATAACTGACTTGCCCAATTCTCGTAAGGCTGATTCACTCAGGGGTTCATTTTCATAAACATCTAGGGCGGCCCCCCCAATTTTGCCTTCTTTGAGGGCGATCGCCAGCGCTGCTTCATCGATAATACCGCCCCGAGCACAATTGATGATGCGGGCCGTCGGCTTCATAATTTCCAATGCCCTGGCGTCAATCAAATGAGTGGTTTCGGAGGTTTTGGGCAGATGTAGGGTAATATAATCTGCTTCCCGTAACAGTAGCTCTAAATCGACCAAGCGACACCCCAATTGTTCTGCTCGCTCGGTAGAAATGAAAGGATCATAGGCCAATAACTGCATACCCATTGAGCGCGCCACTGTAGCGACATGGGAGCCAATTTTGCCTAATCCGACGACGCCTAATATTTTTTTGTAGACCTCGACTCCAGTAAAGCGCTTACGGTCCCATTGTTCAGCTTTAACGGACTGATCGGCGGCGGGAATATAGCGAGATAAGGATAACATCATCGCTAGGGCGTGTTCCGCCGCTGCGATGGTATTTCCCTCAGGTGAGTTGACGACAACGATGCCTCGACGAGTGGCGGCGGGGACGTCCACATTATCCACCCCCACCCCAGCTCGTCCAATAATTTTGAGTTGTTTACCCGCATCTATAACCGCTTGGGTGACACGGGTACCCGAGCGGATCATTAGGGCGTCGTAATCAGGAATTAGCTTGACTAGTTTCTCGGGAGGCAGACCTGTTCTGACATCTACTTGGGCCACCTGGGAGAGAATATCAAGTCCTGCTTGGTCAATTGGATCGGAGACAAGAACC
>JAKSDM010001016.1 GCA_022360135.1 Pseudanabaenales cyanobacterium
ACTCATCATCTGGCACCTCAATGGTTTGCTTAAGATTCAATTCGTCATTTACTAGCGTCACTTTAAAGATATTCACGCTTAAGTTCCCACCTTGTTGATAATTGATAAAACAAAATTGTGACTAGGTCTAACCGCGCCCGTCGTCAATAAAATAGGCTTTGCCAGTAATTCAGAGATGAATCAAAAAGCAAGAAGATGGACATGCCAACTATGGCTTCAAAAATCTCAAGGCGATTACCCACAAAATAGCTAATTATCCGGGAGTTGCGGGCGATATCAGTAGAGACGAGTTATTGGCTATTATACGCATCAGGCCATCTCCTTTTTAAACCTTGGAACCACACTCGCCTTAAGCAAGCCGTGGTAGCTGCTGGAGATGGCTGTATCGCATCGATATCTATACCTTGTTTAATACCTTGCTGCTAAATTTGTCTGTCAATAAAAAAAGTGCTAGAACCACCAGTGATCTTCAAATTTCGAGAGACCTTGTAGGTCAGGTTCTTGATAAATAAGCATCGCCCATGCGATCGCAGTTGAAATTGGCGAAAGCACTAACAATAGTCGAAGATCAATCAAGCTTAAGAGATCAAACATTATTTTCCCCTTCTCCAATGTGCCGCAATTCGTTCTAATTGGTGTAGCACAACTGCATGGTTGGGTTGTGCATTTTGATAGCTAGGATTAATTGCTAGTGATTGTTCAATAGCTTTTGTCCCAGATTATTCCACACCACTGTGTTGCCTGGATTGGCGAAAATCGCATGATAAAAGGCTGTAATTTCTGTCTGTTCAGACAACTTTGAGTAATCGCTTGATTCACGGGTTGGAGACTCTGATCGATGAGTTGTAAATGTAGTTTTCAACTGAGCTAACTGAGCCTCCGGTAAAGGAGAAACGATCGCTTGTGGGTTCAAATCATCTGGAGACAAAAGATGACAACTTCGGATATCGAACGCGTGAGCAGACTGAATAAACAGCAACCATAACCCAGCCACGATCGTTGCTATCCACATTCGTGTGACAGTTTTCATAAGGATCGTCCCGACAATTGTACGAGTATTTCAAACCTTGTAGTTTTAGGGCCTAGTCAGCCGTTGCTAAATCTGCCCCGCTACCAGTGCGGCGACG
>JAKSDM010001068.1 GCA_022360135.1 Pseudanabaenales cyanobacterium
ATTTCAGACGATGGGTCAGGGCGGAGTTCAGCCGCTGATGTATCAACTGTCCAGAAACCAAGTCCAGAAGACGTGCTTGAAATGATTCGGAACTTGGACAAAAGCTTAGGCGGCGAGAACTATCTGCCAATTTTTCATCTGCGAGAGAAACTGCAGCCGCCTTTCACTCGAGATCAGTTGGATCAAGTTCTCTATCAACTCCAGCGTAATGACCAAATAGAATTGAGTTCCCTCCAGGATGTGACCGCCTACAGTGAATCACAGTTAGCGGCAGGCATTTCTCAAGACATCGGCGGGTCCCTATTCTTTATTCGTTTAAATTAGGGGACGGAGACACGAGCGTGACATCCCTTGAGAAACTGATTCAGAAAAATGTCAACCCCTTTGACCCCAGCACTTTCAAGCCGGGTAACTTTTGGCGAGAAAGGCAAAACCCGACCTTAGAGGTGGAATCGATTCATCAGGAGATAGTTGACAGCCTTGATCGGATGCTGACGCAGGTTGTAGGCGATCGCGCCACCCGCACCATCTTACTGATGGGAGATTCAGGGTCGGGCAAAAGTTACTTACTCGGTCGCCTAAAACGTTTGCTCAACCCCAAAGCCTGCTTCGCCTACATCGGTCCTTGGCCGGACAGTGACTACCTCTGGCGCCATATTCTGCGCAACACTGTTGATAGTTTGATTCAAGCGCCAGAAGGGCGGCGGGAATCTCAATTACTGCTTTGGCTGAAAGGATTTCCCAGTTTCAAGAACCGAGGATTTAGCCGCTGGATGGTGAGAGAACGGACTCAATTTATCCGGGATCTGCGGGCCAGTTTTCCAGTGGGTATCTACAACCCCAAGGAATTCTTTGGCGTCCTCTATGATTTAACCAATCCCCAGTTACGGCCCCTAGCCTATGACTGGTTACGCGGGGACGATTTGGACGAAGATGATTTAAAAAACCTGCGGGTAAGCCAGTCGATTGACTCGGAAGATGCGGCCCAAAAAAATCTAGCCAACTTTGGCCGCATTGCCGCTTCTACTCAACCCATCGTCCTTTGCTTCGACAATCTGGATAACATCCCCATCCTGGCCAACGGTAGACCCGATTTACAAGCCCTGTTTGGCGTCAATGCAGCGATTCATAATGAAAAGCTGGATAATTTTTTGATTCTGATCAGCATCATTACCAGCACCTGGAATCAGCATTACAAAGCGATTCAACCGGCTGATTTGGCTCGCATTAACGAAAAATTATCGCTCAAGCCCATTAACCTGGATCAGGCGACGGCCCTATGGGCGGCCCGATTGTTTCCTTTGCACGCCCAAGCGAAGCCTTCCCCTGAATCCAACATTGCTCCTCTTTCTCGAGAATGGCTCAGCCATAAATTTCCTGGAGAAAAAACCCTGCCCCGCAATGTATTGATGCTGGGCCAGCAATTACTCCAGCAATTCAAAGAAACCGGGACTATTCCAGACCCACCCATGGACAGTCCCTTGCCGGTGCTCTTTCCACGCACGGTGGATAGTGCGGCCAGCTTTGATTTGGTCTGGAAAAAAGAATTCCAGAAAGTGCGCCAGCAGGTAAACCGCATTGGTCAATTGTCTTCGGCGGATCTAGTTTGGCGCTTACGGGAAGCGTTGGAAGCCCTGCAGATTCCAAAGATCACAATCCCCTTTCTTAAGGGCACCCGATTCGCCGCTTACTCCCTCAGCCATGAATACCCGATTTCAACTGGGATTGTCTGGGCCGAAGGCCGCAATCTGACCACCTTTTACTATCTAATGAAAGCTTGTCAGCGGGTGATTGAGGAGGAACGATGCGATCGCCTCTACCTGGTTCGAGCCGAGACAGTTGGCCGCGCCAGTAATAAGGGCCATCAGCTCTACCGACAAATCTTCGCCTATGCCAACTATCTGCATATCGAGTCTGACCTAACCTCAGTGCATTATTTAGAGACTTACCACAATCTGGTTAACGCTGCTTGTGGCGGGGAACTTGTGGTGGGACAATCAACGCCTGACCTGAAACAATTGCAGGCATTACTGCGACAGTCGCAGGTGCTCAACCAGTGTCCCTTATTGCAGGAGTTGGAGCTGGTTGCAGACAGTGATGAGGTGGATGGCGATC
>JAKSDM010001406.1 GCA_022360135.1 Pseudanabaenales cyanobacterium
ATTTGAAGGCGAGCAACTCACCTACCGACAGCTGAATGGTCGCGCAAATCAATTAGCCCGTCATCTACAGACGCTTGGAGTGGGGCCAGACGTGTTGGTCGGCGTCTGTATGGAGCGATCCATTGAAATGGCGGTGGGGCTGCTTGGCATTCTCAAGGCGGGTGGCGCTTATGCGCCGTTAGATCCAACCTATCCATCTGCGCGGTTGGCCTTCATGCTGCAAGATACTCAAGTGTCAGTGCTGCTAACGCAAGATTGGCTGCTAGGCGTCTTACCCGAACACACCGCCCGCACCCTCTGCCTCAATCAAGACTGGCAGACCCTGCAAGATGAACCAGACAGTAACCTAACAAACCCGGTGACAGCTGAGCATTTGGCCTATGTCATTTATACCTCAGGTTCGACGGGTGCGCCCAAGGGCGTGATGAATACTCACCAAGGGATCTGTAATCGTCTGCTTTGGATGCAGGATACTTACCCATTGACCCTAAACGATCGAGTTTTGCAAAAAACTCCATTTAGCTTTGATGTCTCCGTGTGGGAATTTTTCTGGACGTTAATGACCGGAGCCTGTCTGATCATGGCCCGACCTGGCGGCCATCAAGATAGCGCCTACCTGGCCAAGGTGATCGCAGCCGAAAAAATTACGACGGTTCATTTTGTGCCCTCAATGCTGTCTATGTTCTTAGAGGAGCCGGGGCTTCAAAGCTGTGATCATTTGAAGCGGGTCATGTGTAGCGGAGAAGCCCTATCCCTTTCTCTTCAGGCGCGTTTCTTCGCCCGTCTGGAGGCAGCCCTACACAACCTGTATGGACCGACCGAAGCCGCTATTGATGTCACCTTTTGGGCCTGCGAGCGGGAAAGTCATCGACCTATTGTCCCCATTGGCCGCCCCATCGCCAACACCCAAATCTATTTACTGGATGCTCAGTTACAACCTGTGCCTGTGGGTGTACCCGGTGAATTACACATTGGCGGCATAGGACTGGCGCGCGGCTATCTCAACCGGCCCAATTTGACGACCGAAAAATTTATTCCCAACCCCTACCGTGATCAGCCAGACGCCCGTTTGTACAAAACGGGAGACTTGGCGCGCTATCTGCCGGATGGCGCGATCGAGTACTTGGGACGGATTGACCATCAGGTTAAGATTCGCGGTTGTCGAATTGAGTTGGGAGAGATTGAGGCGGCGCTGGGGCGACATCCCAACCTACAAGCGGCAATTGTCCTGGTTCGAGAACCCGAATCACATCAACTGCCTGCTCAAGTGAATCTAATAACCAATTTTGAAGAGACGCCCATTACCGAAATGCGCCGCTTCCTGAAGGGGGCTGCGCCGGTTAAGAATCAGCCTACGGATAAGCAATTAGTCGCCTATTGTGTAGCCCATCAGCAGCCTCCCCCGACCACCACTGAGCTACGTCGTTTTCTCAAAGAAACGTTGCCCGATTTCATGATTCCCTCTGTCTTCGTTCGGTTGGAGGCGCTGCCGCTGACTGCCAATGGTAAGGTTAATCACCGCGCCCTGCCCAGTCCGGGTCAAGCGCGACCTGATCTTGAGCAAGCGTTTGTCGCCCCCCGCACGCCTGTAGAGATAATGATGGCTGAGGTTTGGGCGCAGGTGTTGGGACTGGAAAAAGTCGGCATTCAGGACAATTTCTTTGAATTGGGCGGCGATTCCATCCGCAGTATTCAGGTGGCGGCTAAAGCCCAAGCAAGAGGCTTCCACTTTGGCTTAGAACAGCTATTTCAACACCAAACAATCGCCACGCTCGTTCCTGAACTAACCGTTGTGGAGCCCGGCGCCCTATCAACCCAGAAGACCCAAGCATTCAGTCTCATTTCTTTGGCAGAGCGCCAGCAATTACCGGCTGGAATTGAAGACGCTTATCCCTTGGGCAAAACCCAAGCTGGGGTCATCTTTCATAGTCAAGCGGCTCCCAATTCTCCTATGTATCGGGATATTTTTCAGTACCGTCTGCAGGTTGGTTTTAACGCTTCCCTGTTTGAAAGCGCCGTGCAGCAGATCGTCGATCGCCATCCGATCCTACGGACTTCTTTTGATCTGGCAACCTTTAGTGAACCGTTGCAGTTGGTTCATCAAACTGTCCATGTCCGCTTACATGTCGAGGATTTACGCACTCTTTCCTCAGTTCAGCAAACAGGATTGATGGCAGATTGGATTAAAACAGAACAAAGCCGATCATTTAACTGGAGCCATCCGCCGCTGATTCGCTTTTTCATTCACCGACTGACGGATGCCTCCTTCTACCTGACATTAAGTTTTCACGACTGTATTCTGGACGGATGGAGCGCCTCATCCTTACTAACGGAATTGCTGCATCGTTATTGCACTCTGCTGCAGGGAGAGGCAGTCCCCCCGATTACGCCTCCACCAGTCACATTCCGAGATTTTGTGGGATTGGAGCAATCAACGTTGGCATCGCCAGTTTGCCAAGACTATTGGACTCGCAGGTTGAATGATTGCATCATTCGCTCATTACCGCGTTGGACCGTTTCCACCCCAAAAGCAAAGGCCCCAGAAATGGGGGTTCTCCACGTCGAAGTCTTACCTCAAGTGTCAGACGGACTCAAAGCACTGGCTCGGTTAGCCCAAGTTCCGGTTAAACACGTTCTGCTTGCCGCTCACGTGAGAGTCATGAGTTTGCTGACGGGGGAATCTGATGTACTGACGGGCCTAGAATCTAATGGTCGCTTGGAAGCGCTAGAGGCAGAGCAGACCCTTGGCATGCACCTGAACACGGCGCCATTCCGACTGAAATTGGCGGGAGGAACTTGGATGGAACTGGCGCAACAGGTGTTTGAAGCGGAACGGGAGTTACTGCCATACCGGCGATATCCTTATTCGGAGTTGAAAAAGCTGAAGGGAGGCGAACACCTGTTTGAAACGGTTTTTAACTATACGCACTTTCACGTGTACGAACAGCTACAAGCGCTCAAAGACCTGGAGATTTTGGGGGCGCAGGGATTTGGAGAAACCCATTTTACCTTTCGAGCTGAATTTAACCAGAATCATGCCTCAGGTCAAATACAACTCGATCTGGAATGCGATCTAACGCAGATTGGCAAGACTCAGTTGGCAGCGATCGGCGCTTACTACAGCAAGGCTCTCACCGCAATGGCGAACCAGCCGTTCGGACGCTATGAAACCGAATGCTTGCTTCCCGAGCAGGAACGCCATCAACTCTTGGTGGAATGGAATCAAACCCAGCAAGACTATCCCCTGGGGTGTATTCATTACTGGTTTGAAGACCAAGTGGCTCGCCAACCTAACGCGATCGCCTTGATCTGGGAAAATGAACGCCTGAGTTATCAGGACTTGAATCAGCGAGCCAATGCCCTGGCCCATTATCTGCAGAAATTAGGCGTTCACCCCGAGGTTCCGGTGGCGCTCTGTGTGGAGCGTTCTCCAGACATGATTGTTGGCGTCCTGGGTATTCTCAAGGCCGGTGGCGCGTATGTTCCCCTTGATCCAACGTATCCTAAAGAACATTTAAAGTTTATCTTAGAGGACGTCAATGCCGCCATTATCCTAACCCAAGTGAAGGTGGCGGCGGATCTGCCGCCGTCCAATGCCCAAATCATTTGTCTTGACTCCGATTGGCGTGCGATCGCTCAAGCGAGCCCAAATAATCCTATCCACAGAACTACACCAGAGCAGCTTGCTTACATCATCTATACGTCAGGCTCAACCGGGCATCCCAAGGGGGTGCTCATCTCTCACCAGAGTTTGGTGAATTCTACAAGCGCCCGAATCACCTATTATTCTCAGCCTGTGACTCGTTTCTTGTTAGTCCCGTCGATCGCCTTTGACAGTTCAGTGGCTGGCATTTTTGGGACACTTTGCCAAGGCGGAGCGTTAGTGTTATTCCGAGAGGGCCGCCAAAAAGAAATCTGGCGCCTTGCTAGTCTGATTGATCAACAAAAGGTATCGCATTGGCTCAGTGTTCCCTCGCTCTACAAAGTGTTGCTCGCCCAGGCAGATCCCAGTCAATTATCCTCATTGAAGACTGTCATTGTAGCTGGAGAAGCCTGTTCAGGCGAACTGATTGAACGTCACCAACAACTGCTGCCAGAAACTGCTCTATTTAACGAGTATGGCCCCACGGAAGGGACAGTCTGGAGCAGTGTCTATCAAGTTCAAAAGCATGAGTTGAGTCCTGTGATTCCGATCGGACGACCGATCGCTAATACCCAAATTTATATTCTAGACGCCTACCTCCAGCCAGTTCCGATTGGCGTGGCCGGTGAACTGTACATTGCGGGTTTAGGGATTGCCAAAGGATATCTCAACCGGCCTGAACTGACTGCAGAAAGGTTTATTTCCAACCCGTTCAACTGCGAGTTAGGGGCGCGCCTGTACAAGACAGGCGACTTAGCGCGATATCGACCGGATGGCGACCTGGAATTTCTGGGACGTCTCGATCATCAAGTCAAACTCAGAGGATACCGGATTGAATTAACCGCAATTGAAGCGATCTTAAAACAACATCCCAGTGTAGAAGAGGCTGTGGCGTGGGTAAAAACAGAGGCGTCGGGTGGTAAACAGTTAATTGCCTACGTTGTGCCCATACCAGGCTCAATCCTGACTACGGATGAATTGCAGCGCTGCTTCAGGCATAAGTCGCCAAGCTACATGATTCCCAATGTCTTCGCCATTTTGGATACGTTGCCATTGACATCCAGCGGGAAAGTTGATCGTCAGCGTCTACCCGCCCTTGAGCAAGTACAGTCCGCCAGTGGAACAATGGCTCGATTGCTGAAGATGCTGGAACACCTTTCTGACGATGAAGTCAAAGCAATGCTGGCTCAAAACAAGCCGGCATGCGAGTTGAATCAGGAACAGTTAAACAGATTGGAGCGAAAATAAGTGAGTGATTTGTTAAATCGTCTTGAGCAGCTTTCTCCCGAGAAACGCGAACTTTTGAATCTCTTGATGAAACAAGAAAGCGGCGGGCGACAAACCACATATATGGCTCCTCGCACCCCCGCTGAGGAAACGTTAGCCGCCATTTGGAGTCAGGTTCTTGGTGTTGATCGAGTGGGAATCTACGACAATTTTTTGGCCTTGGGAGGAGATTCTATTCAAAGCATTCAAATTGTCGCCAAAGCCCATAAGGCAGGGTTGCAATTGAATACCAATCAGTTGTTTGAACATCCCACCATTGCTGAACTCGCTACAGAAGCCAATACAACTGCGACTCCTCAAGTTGAATTAGAGCCAGTTGCAGGCTTTGTTCCTCTGACGCCGATTCAACACTGGTTCTTTGAGCAAAATTTCCTGAAGCCGCATCATTGGAATCAATCCATCCTGCTAGCGGTTCAACCTGGACAAGATCCCACTCAGATAGAAATTATCTTTCAACACCTGCTGCGCCAGCACGATGCCTTGCGTCTACGGTTTGAACAACAGGACAGGATTTGGCGGCAAATGAGTGAGCCTTCAGTAGAACCAGGATGGTTTTCAACTTGGAATCTATCTTCGCTAGAAGAAAAGGGGCAAGCGTCGGCGATCGCAAGTATTGCGACCGATCTTCAGGCTAGCCTCAATCTATCTCAAGGATGCCTATTAAAGGTCGCCTACTTCGACTTAGGCGCTCTTCAACCAGGACGTTTATTGATCATCGTGCATCACCTGGCGGTAGAAGCCGTGGTTTCGTTCCGTATTCTAATGGAGGATATTCAAACGGCGTATCAACAGCTCAGCCGGGGAGACACGATTTGTCTACCGCCTAAGACGACTTCATTTCAGCAGTGGGCTAATCAGCTTGATGACTATGCTCAATCGTCTGAGCTACAGCAAGAGTTAGCGTACTGGTTGGCTGACGCTCAAAGCCAACCGGCGCAGTTACCCGTCGATCACCCTAACGGCGCCAACACGGAAGCGTCAACTCGGATTGTGACGGTTTCGCTGACATCGGCAGAGACAGATGTGCTGTTGCGGACGGTTCCCAGTGTCTTTCATACTCAAATTCACGAAGTGTTGCTAACTGGCTTAGCCCAGTCAATTGCCGAATGGACCGGAACTAGAACGGTGCTGATTGATCTGGATAGCCACGGGCGTGAGGATATCCTTGAAGGGGTCGATATTTCGCGAACGGTGGGTTGGTTCACCGCTCTATTTCCGGTGCGGCTGCATTTGGGAACGACCCAAACTGCGGTTGAGGCATTGCCGTTAGTCAAGCAGCAGGTTCGTTCTATCCCTAAACGGGGCATTGGCTATGGCTTACTGCGGTATGGCTGTCTTGATCAAGCGATCGGCCAAAAACTGCGAGAGCGGCCCCAAGCCGAGATTATGTTCAATTACTTAGGGCAGTTTGATCAGATTTTGCCCCAGTCTTCGCCTTTCCAATTCGCCCCTGAATCCTGTGGTCCGCTATATAACCCTGATGGTCACCGAACTCACTGCTTACAAGTGCTAAGTAGAGTCTTTGGCGGCCAATTGCAAGTGAGCTGGTTATACAGCGAACACCTGCATCAACAAGCGACAGTTGAACGGGTGGCTTTTGACTGTATGAAAGCCCTGCGATCGATTTTAGACAGCTGCCGGTCCTCTACAGGCGATCGGGAAGCGTATCAGGAGACACGAGTGCAGGTTGAGGAGGAGTTGTAACCCATGTGTGGAATTGTGGCGATCGCCTCACCCGAGAGGCCAATTTTAGCCGAGGCGCTCAATCACGCTACTCAACGACTAAGCTATCGCGGACCCGATAACCAAAGCCAGTGGATTGCCGCGCATCGACGGGTAGGCTTGGGACATACCAGACTCAGCATTATTGACTTGGCGACTGGAGACCAACCAATCGCCAATGAAGATGGCCAATTGCATCTGGTTGTGAATGGCGAGTTTTACGATTTTGAAAGGATTCAGCAAGACTTAGAGCGGCGGGGACATCAATTGCGCACCCGTTCCGATAGCGAGATTGTGCTCCATCTTTATGAAGAATATGGGGTCCAATGCCTGCATCATCTACGCGGTGAATTCGCCTTCATTTTGTGGGATGAATCGCGGCGCCAGTTATTTGCGGCCCGCGATCGCTTTGGCGTCAAGCCGCTATTCTACTCAAGCATCGGCGACACCGTGTATTTAGCCTCTGAGGCAAAAGCGTTATTTGCGGCTGGCGTACCCGCCCAGTGGGATCGAGACTCGGTCTTTCAACAGTTGTTTATTGGGTTGGCGGGCGATCGCACCCTGTTTCAAAATATTCGCCAAGTGCCGCCCGGCCACTATTTGCTGATGACGCCCCAGGGAATACGGCTCGATCGCTACTGGGACTTAGACTATCCCACCATAGATGCTTCTGCGCCCAATTATACTGATGCAGAATACATCGAGAAATTTCGACAGGTCTTAGAGGAAGCCGTAAAACTCCGGATTCGCGCTGATGTGCCGGTGGGTTGTTTTCTGAGTGGAGGAATCGATTCATCCACAGCCCTCGGCATCGCCGCGAAGTACAGCCCAGAGCCCTTGAAGGCGTTTACGGTCACCTTCGAACAATCAGCCTACAACGAAGGAGGGGTTGCGCAGGAAACAGCCGCCCATGTGGGCGCAGACTTTCAGCCGATTCCACTCAATCCCGCTGATTTTGCCAGCCATATTGCCGACGCCATCTGGCATGCTGAGACACTGGGGGTAAATCCCCACGGGATCGCTCGATATTTGCAAAGTTGTGTCGTGCATGAATCAGGCTATAAAGTTGTTCTATCAGGTGAAGGCGCCGATGAAATTTTGGCGGGGTATTCTCACGCGCGGCAAGATTTTCGGTTGAGCCAGTTCGCTCAGAAACCCAGAAAAAATGGGACACCCTTAATGACTGATCTGACATCCAACGATATTCCCGCCGCTCTAGCCAATGTGCAGCAGCGCCTAGGATTTATGCCAACCTGGTTAAAAGAGATGGCGGTCAGTCGATCGTTTTTCTACCTGCTGCTAGCGCCGGAGTATGCGTCTGAGTTCACAAACCGAGATGTTTATGGCGAATTTTTACAGCAGTTTGATTTACCAGGACAATTAGTCGGGCGAGATCCGTTTCTGCAATCGCTCTACTTGTGGTCTCGCTCGATCTTGCCCAACTACATCTTGTTTGCCGAACGGTTGGAAATGGCGCATGCTGTGGAGGTTCGTTTACCATTCCTCGATCACCATGTGGTTGAGTTGGTGCGAGAAATCCCTACCTCATTGCTGATTAGAGGAAATCAAGAAAAATATTTACTGCGCCAAGCTGCTCGCCCATTTTTAACAGACACTGTTTACGCCCGTCCCAAACAACCGTTTACGGCTCCGCCCGTGACGCTGACCACCACCAATCCGCTTTACACCTTAATGCAAGACTCGCTCCGGAGTTCAAACTTGGCGTCCGTTCCCTTCTTTGATCCAGCCGTCGTCATTACGCTGCTGGATCAATTGCCCGAGATGTCGGAACGC
>JAKSDM010001600.1 GCA_022360135.1 Pseudanabaenales cyanobacterium
GAAACTGTGGTATCGGATGGATCCCTATCTCCCCTGGCGTTTCCAGAGGTGCAGATTTCCGTTTGCCGATTGTTAGAGGGCTAATCAGATGCTAGCTCAGTCGATGATCGATTTGCTGAGCGGCTTGGGAGATCGCACTCGCCAGTTTCTCAATTAGCACAAATTTCTCAGATAGGCGCAAGTCCAAGCAGTTAATGCTATACATACCTTACCTGATTTAAGCGACTCCATATCCTGTATACGGTCGTTTATAGGGTGGATGTAACCCCAGAATAATGTCCTCCTTGGCCGCGCCCATCTCAATCAGCGCCTCAGCCAAATCTGTTTCAGTCATGTTGCGCTGTATCCAGATTTTGTCGTCTTTGATATCAATATGAATAAAGCAGTGATAGACCCGTTTGAGCCCGTCCCAACCGATGTCTAGCAACTGATAATGATCGTGCTCAGTATCAAATACCAATTGACACTCTACAGCCTCTTGGGCGTTCGTTGTGGCATGAGACTTCAGGAGTTGGCGCACTATTTGGCGATATTGGTTTAATCTTTCCATTCGACAATAACCTCCTGTAGCGGCTCATAAATCATTAGTTTTACTTCATACTGCCTGACGGCTGCTTGCGTGAACGCTTCCTGAAAGAAAGACTCATACGTATCTACCGGAACAGCCAAGTACAAAATTCTATCTGGCTCAGTCATCTGTAAGGCAAGCCGATAATTCAAAAACTGGCCCAATGCCGCATGAAAATCTGAAATGGCAGAGGGATTCAGGAAACTTTTCACCTCCACTGCAATTTTTTGACCTGATTTTTCTGCCGCCAAAACCTTTTCTGCAGCCAGGTCAATTTCTAATTTCACACCCTCTATTTTAATTGCTAGAGGATCAGCTGTAATTATCCACTGATCTGCAAGTAGCGCCTGCTTAACTGCATCATGAAAAAGATCTTTCGCAGCCATTGTTTCCTTAGGTGGCTAGAGAGCCGGTCCAGTATTTGTAGTTGACAAAGTGGACCTGATAACATGCATAGAAAATTGTAACTTTGGGCATAGAATTTGAGGGCTAGAAATCGGTCTTGACCAGAAGGTATATTTATGCATGAGCAACCTGTCATTGAAACAATTCTGTC
>JAKSDM010000944.1 GCA_022360135.1 Pseudanabaenales cyanobacterium
CTGCGGGCGATCGCAGTCATGATCATTTTGATCCGAGCCGGGTTGGGGCTAGACCGAGAAAAGCTCCAGCAACAGGGAACGGTCGCCCTGCGATTAGGGTTTCTACCCGCCATTGCCGAATCGCTTGTAGTGGCGTTGGCCGCCACTTGGTTGTTTGGATTCGACCTACCGATTGGGCTGTTGTTGGGTTGCGTGGTGAGCGCCGAATCACCAGCAGTGATCGTGCCCGGTATGTTACGACTTAAAAGTTTGGGCTGGGGTGTGAGCAAGGGCATACCGGACGCCATTCTGATCGGCAGTGCGTTATCGGATGTCTTGGTGCTGTTGGTGTTTAGCTTGTTGCTCAGTTTTTTGGTTCGGGGCGGCCTGGATAGCGGAGCCTTGCAATGGCTGCCGATTCAAGTTCTCTTGCAAGTGTTGCTTGGGGTGGCGATCGGCTATCTGGCGGCGCGTCTGATCGCCAGTTTTTTAGCCCAACAAAACTGGACCCAAAATATTGTTCAAGATGTCTTGGTGACGGCCTGCATGGCTCTGGGTTTGGTCATCCTAGCTAAAACATCCTCCTTTTTCTCTGGCTATTTGGCTACCATGGCGCTGGGCTTTTTCTTGATTGAACTGGATGCCCCCTTAGCTCGGCGGTTGCGGATGGGCTTTAACAGTCTCTGGATCGTGGCTGAGATTGTTTTGTTTGTCTTGATGGGAGCCAGTATTCAGCTGCAGGTGTTGGAAAGCACACTGTTGCCAGGACTGTTGCTTCTGGCGATTGGTCTCTGTGGAGGGCGGATGGTGGGCTGGTATCTCTCAACGGTAGGCAGCAATTGGAATTGGCGTGAGCGGTTGTTTCTGTTGCCCGGAAATTCAGCCAAAGCCACTGTCCAGGCGGCCATTGGCGCCATTCCCCTGAGTCTGGGGATTGAGGGCGGCGAGATTATCCTGGCGATCGCGGCCCTCTCAATCCTGGTGACTGCTCCCCTGGGCGCTTGGGCGATTCCCACATTCGCCCCCAAGCTGCTGGCGCAAGACCCAGTCGATCCGACCAAAGTCACGGTTTCGACCCATACGGTGTTGCTAGCGGCGGTAGACACCTCTGACCTGGCCCGATCGGTATTAACCAAAGTCGCCGACCTGGCCCGCCGCAGTAATGCCGAGGTAATTGTGTTGCATGTAATCAACAGTCCCCATGAGCCAGACATGCAGCAGCTGCGCCAACAAACCCGACGATTATTATTAGATATTCGCCATCGTTTTTTGACCATCAATGGCGCCATTCCCGAAACCATCGTCCGCACCGCCCAGGAGTATCAGGTTAGCGAGATTGTCATGGGTAAACGGGGGCATCAGCCTTGGCGGCAGGTGTTGGTGGGTTCAGTTTCTCAAGCGGTTTTGGAAACCAGTCCTCTGCCTGTCTTGCTAGTTGAAGAGAGGGAAAAGAGGTAGGCTGAAATGTTGTTAGGGAACGCACCACGAGGTTTTCCACAGAAACATTGAGTTGCTCTGCTTGGCTAGCCAGATCCTGAGCCAGGTCATCAGGGATTTGAATGGTAATGGTTTGAGACATATCAATATCAATTAATTGTTTTCGTCGTCGGATC
>JAKSDM010001535.1 GCA_022360135.1 Pseudanabaenales cyanobacterium
ACTTCAACACCGCCCTCATGCGCCCACCGTTCTAGTGAGGGACGATGTCCCAAATGAGAGGTTAAGCGATCGCGGGCGTCCATCAGACGAACATAGGTTTGTAGCGGTCCCTCCTCTTGTTCAGCTGCTTGGTTCCGAAGCTCCAAAAGTTGAATATATCGCTGAACAGTCTGAGCCTCTGAAACCTCTTCATCTCGTCTGAGCAGCTGGACTCGACCAATTTCCTGCAGGTATAGGCGAACTAGATCGGTGGTGCGGCGTTTGCCGCTATTCTGAAGACTTTCAGACTCTAGAGGATCGGCTTCTGAATCGATTCCAGGCTCAACCAATTGCTCGATCTCAAAGTCGGCGGGATCATCGCCGCCACTCTGTCCCAAGTCAGTAGCAGAGGGTCCTCCGTCGTATTCCATATCGGCTGAATCAGGGTAGTAAGGTGTAGCAATCATAACGACCGTCTTCAGTTGCTCGAGTTACTGTTAGGTACTGCTCATCGTCTGCTTGAACCTAGTGTTCCCAAAGTTTTAAGACCAACAAACAGGGGGCAAGGTTTCATCTGGGGCTGATATTGAAAACATTGGGAGATCGGAAGTTAGCCATTAACCCCGCCAAGGGAAGCAGAGTTCTGGATTGGATTAGTTCAGAAGTCATCCCCTTTTATTTGTCCATCAGCATAATCAGCTTGCCTTAAAAGCCTAGCCAAGTGACCTATATCAGGCGTTAGGTATCAAGTCTTAGATTGATCTACGCCGCCAACGACAATGATTCCTGATCATTTTGCGGATTTTCGGATTTATTGAATGGGATGTTGAGAATTACAGCTGATTACCGTTAATACATCAGACCAGAACAGATTCGTTTGGACTCAGGCCCTTCAACGAATTGAATGTCTGGTCTGTTCAGAGGACTAGGATTCGTCAATCACTGCACTGCGGTCGAGCAAGAGTAGATCTCGCAATTGATCGGTGTCAAGCTCAGTCAGCCATTGTTCACCAGAGCCTACAACTTGTTCAGAGAGGGCTTTTTTACTTTCGATCAGTTCATGAATCCGGTCTTCCAAGGTGCCGGTGCAGACAAATTTGTGCACCTGTACATTACGGGTTTGACCAATGCGGAACACCCGGTCTGTCGCCTGATTTTCGACGGCGGGATTCCACCAGCGGTCAAAGTGAAACACATGGTTAGCGCGGGTTAGGTTGAGGCCAACGCCGCCAGCCTTGAGAGATAAGATGAACAACTTAGGACCATTGGGATCCAGTTGAAAGCGATCGACCATCTCCTCCCGCTCTTTTTTAGAGGAGCCGCCATAAAGGAAGAGGGTTTTCTGACGCAGATGCTTTTCCAGGTGAGGCTTTAACAGTTTGCCCCACTCAGCGAATTGGGTAAAGATTAGGGCCCGATCGCCCTCGGCGATCACTTCCTCCAACATTTCATCCAACCGCTGGAGCTTACCAGAACGATTGCGGACACCCAGAGTTTTCTGCTGCAGAAACTGGGCGGGATGATTACAAACCTGCTTGAGTTTAGTGAGCAAGGCTAGAATCAAGCCTCGCCGCTTCACCCCTTCAGCTTCGTCAATGGTGTTTAGGGAGTCCTCCACCAGCTTTTGATAGAGACCCGCTTGCTCGGCGGAGAGGGCGCAGAAAACCGCCATTTCTTGCTTTTCAGGCAAATCTTGGATGATGCTGCGGTCAGTTTTGAGTCGACGTAAGAGGAAGGGCTGAACCAGCGATCTCAGCATCTTCAGAGAGGCGGTATCGCCATAACGCTCAATCGGGGCGCCAAAGCGCCGCTGAAAAAAGTTCTGCGTCCCCAAATAGCCTGGATTCAGAAAGTCTAAAATCGACCATAACTCAGACAGGCGATTCTCAACCGGCGTGCCGGTTAGCACAATCCGAAACTGGCTATCGAGCTGTCGTACAGCCTGGGATTGTTTAGCCATTGGATTTTTAATATTCTGGGCCTCATCTAACACGACGCCTTGCCACTCAATCCGTTTGAGATCTTTCAAATCTCGATGAACTAAGGAATAACTGGTAATCACTAGGTCAACCTGCTGAGCAGTTTTGGTAAATAGGCTACCGTGAGGACGTTTATCACCGTGGTAAACCAAAGTTTTGAGGGCAGGTGCAAATCGTCGCACTTCTCGCTCCCAGTTGCCAATTACAGAAGTGGGGCACACCAGCAAGGTTGGCTGTTCTAA
>JAKSDM010000153.1 GCA_022360135.1 Pseudanabaenales cyanobacterium
ACAGCCTGATTGCCCAACTCATTCAGTTGATTCAGGCTGATCCGCTCAATTTCAAAATTGAGCTGTTGCCTGACCTTGTTATCGGACATCGTTTTCTCCTCGGGAAAATTCAAAATTCGTCATTCAAAGTTCAAAACCAAAACCCATTCATCATTCATCATTCAAAATCCTAGCTGACCTCTCGCCAGTCGGCTACGATGCTTTTCACCACCTCTGATTAAGCCAGGACGGTGAGGCTGGGTAAGCATACGCCGCCTTCAAAAGATCTGCACCCTCGGCTCAATATACCAGTCATAAGTATTGCTCTCTGGATCGTTGTCATAGGTCAGTTGGCTTTCGGCCCCATCAATCAATAGCCGCACCAGATACTCCCCCGGTTCGACCTCTTGGACTGGAAAGGTAACCTGTCCGGTGTCCGCGTGTCTTTTGGGAATGTCGAACATATACGCTGTTGGGCTGGATATAGAAAACTCGTTCATCGCCAGAACAGCCCGCTGGGACGCCCCTAGGATGACGTTGACCTCAACGAGGATATTGGCGTTGCGCCGTTCATCATCGGTTTCTTCAATGTCGGAAACAGAAATGTGGGTTATCTGAGGACGCAGCACAAACGGCGTCACATTGGACTCGGTTCCGGCTCGGTACTGGTGGGGGTCGACCAGGTTAACTAGGGTGATTGGGTGAATCACTTGTAGGCTCTGTACTCCCGCCCTTAAGGCAGATTGGGGAAGGGTCGTCAGCGGCAGCGCGATCTGAGTATCACTGACTTCCGCTGGGGTGATTTCGATACCGCCAATCCGCACTTGGGTATAGTGTTCTCCCTTCAGTTGTCGGCCCTTTATCAGCAGCGTGCTGTCCGCTAAAATGGTCTCCAATGGCCCTGCCTGAGACTCAACCTTCTCGATCCGAGGTTGGGATGGAAATGTCGCCATGCCGCCAAAGCGGCGATCGCGAACGGGTAGACCTCTGGGTTTAGATTTCTTACCTTCAACTAAGACGACAAGGGCCTTGTAAGCCACCGACAGGACATAGGGGGTTTGAAAAAAGACGGACCATGTTTTCGAGAGCTCTTCCACATCCAAATTCAAGGGCAGCAACGTAATTTGCTGTACCTGATTGGCTAAGTCAGAGTCTCTGAGGAAGGTATAAGTTGAGTCTGCACAAGCATCCCATAGCATTTGCTCCGAAATCACCCGTTGATCATTCAACGTCTGCACCACGCTGCCCAACAATCTTTGAGGCGCTAGTTCATTGTTGTTCCCATAGAAGCTGAATATATAGTACAAATCCATCGCGGATTGGCGCTTCACCGGGTTGCCTTTGGTGCGAAAAGGGGTGGCGTCGATGTTGTGCAGGGCTGGATTCGTAATCACCTGATAGAGAAAAATGTTGACCCCTGTCTCAGGGGTGCCATTGCCAATTTCACTTGGGCTAACAGTCGTGACGCGGGCGCCCTCAACGTCGTTTTGGACTGCGGCTTGGAAGCTACGCTGTAAGGTGGCGGTTACTGTTGCAAATGCAAGATGATTACTCACAAAAGTACAAATTCCTTCACGAATACGGTTAGTAATGTTGCCGTTAAATCACAGGTTACTGAACAGTACAGCTTGTTATAAATTAAGACGTCGGTAAAGCAACCCAACAAAAGATAAGCCGAGTTGATTGCAAAGCTCCAAAAATTGCCCTGGATTCTGAAATTTAATCCATTGTCCAAATTTTATCTGGGTGCGATCGTACAATACGCCTATAGCAATCCTATGCTATGCCGTTATATCCGTTATATATAGATCATTGCGATAGACCCTCCTACGGATCTGGTACGGAGCTGGGGGCGCCCATCCAACCAGACTCAGAGCCGCAAAAGCTTCTGAGGGGTTTCATCTCTATCCTTTATCTGCATATAGTCTTGTTTGAATATAGTAATCCTATATAATTTGTAAATACAAAAGGTCTTTTATAGCCTTGTAATTCTGATTTGACAATGATCTCTGCCTTAAAGGATTCATGACTGACTTAGGATGGCTATAAAGGGTTGAGGGAATTTGGAAACTGATTGTATCGGCAAGATTATTCCGGCAAAAAAAGCCTCTCCTGGCCAGTTATTTGATAACTTATGGTAAGGTTTAGTAAACTTACGGAGGGTATTGCGTTTCGCCTGGGTCGGTAGTCCTCCTGGGCATTAAGCTTCACCTGGGCGATGTTAGCCTTTAAGGTTCTATTTCAAGAGGACTGCCTTAAGGTGCAATTGCAACTTAACGTTGCAATTGCGAGTTGCGTGTACCCGTGGGTTGGATCCCAAGTCATGTTATCGTATTGCCTAGAATTTAGATGTCATGTTATCGTATTGCCTGGAATTTAATTGGTGATTCGCGCAATTAAAACTTTCAAGACCCTACAAGCTGCATAGGATTACTAGGTTACCTATTAGGTATTGGCATTTAGGTGTACGTTAGGCAGGAAGATTGCCTCATCTATTGTCTAATGCTTCAAACTGCAAACAAGAGGCGCGTCAGCTTCTTTAAGTTCTACATAATAAATAGGGATACTTAATCACTATCATCAACAAGATTGGGGTTGCTCAAGGTTTCTCTACCCCGGAAAAACCACGGGTAGTTTCTAGGGGCATTCTGACTAATTCTCTGTCTCATGTAAGTGTAATTTATTCCCTGCGGAGGACGCTCAAGCATGGCATTAGATTATTTTGCTCCTGGTGTATATGTTGAAGAAATTGATCGAGGAAGTCGTCCGATTGAAGGTGTCAGCATGAGTGTTGCTGGCTTTGTGGGCTTCACCGAAGACATCCGGGGAGATGCTGAACTGTTTAAGCCCATGCTAGTGACAAACTGGGGGCAATATCTGGAATATTTCGCCAAGCCCGGTTCTCCTCACCCAGGATTTACCGATTTTGACGCCTATCTTCCCTTTGCGGTGCAGGGATGGTTTGACAATGGCGGGGGACGGTGCTGGATTGTCAGCATTGGCACGCGCCCGCCAGGGTCTCCGGCGCCAGCTTCAGAAGAAACGGCCACAAAAGTTATCACCTCAGGTAAGAAGCCCTGCCTTAGCTTTAATCTTAAACCGATCGGAGGGGGCGTTCCCGCCTTGCCGCCAACTACTGACAGCCGCATTACCGTGGTTGTGGCGGAAGGTGAGCCTAAGCCGTTGCCTGAAGACGCTCCTGAAGATACAGAGCCGACTTTCAACACGGGTGAATATTTCACAATCCTGGTCAAGCAGGGAGATGAGGAGCTTGAGCGTTATCCGCACCTAACGATGAACCCCGAGCCGGAGACCGCTGTTGCGGATTATGTCCTGACAGCGCTGGAGGTCTCTGAATACGTCGACATCGCCAACCTTTCCAATAGCGGTCAACCCCTGGCTCGTCGTCCTCAAAATGGGGTCTATGAGATTGCCCCGCCGCCTTATATCGGCCAAGTGGATCGGATCGCCCGAGATATTCAAGGAGTGCGGGACGATCGCGCTGGCATTGAAGGACTGTTTGAAATTGATGAAGTCGCCATGGTGACTTGCCCTGATTTAATCCGGGCGTATCAGGCTAGGTGGCTTGACCTCGATCAGGTTCACGCCTTGATGGAAAGAATGCTCACACTCTGTGAAAATGCTTTTCCGGGTCCCGCTTACCGCATGGCTGTGATCGATCCGCCGCCAGTCAAAGTGGGCAAACATGACACCCAGGTCGTGTTGCCAGAGCAACAAAAGCCACAGGACGTGGCTAAGTGGCTCGGCGAGTTTAATCGCCGCTCGATGTTTGGAGCCGTCTATTACCCTTGGATTAAGGTAGCCAACCCCAGGACAGGCGGGCGACCCATTATGGTTCCACCCTCAGGGCACATGATGGGTATCTGGTGCCGCACGGATGAGTCCCGGGGAGTCTTTAAAGCCCCTGCCAACGAAACCCCTCGCGGCGTCATTGGTTTAGCCTATGAAACCAATATGCGTGAGCAAGAACTTTTGAACCCCTTGGGTATCAATTGTATTCGTAACTTTGCAAATTACAACCGAGGCTATAAGGTATGGGGCGCCAGAACCCTGGTTGAGCCAGATAATGTGCAGTGGCGCTACATCAGCGTCCGGCGTCTGATTAGCTATATCGAAAAATCGATCGAGATTGGCACTCAATGGGTCGTGTTTGAGCCCAATGATCAAGACCTATGGGCCCGAGTAACCCGAACCGTAACCGGTTTTTTGACCCGGCTCTGGCGCGATGGAGCCCTGTTTGGAGCTTCTCCCGCTGAGGCGTTTTACGTCAAGTGCGATGGTGAAATTAACACCCATGAAACCATGATGTTAGGCCGACTCTACGTAGAAATTGGAGTCTGTCCGGTTAGACCCGTAGAGTTTGTAGTCTTCCGCATTAGTCAGTGGGCGCCTAATCAGTAGCTACTTTGTCTTTTTTAGATCACGTTCCTTGCTTAGAATTTTCGAGGCAGTGTTATTAGCTTGAGGTTTGGCAGATGGCCGACTTAAAACCAGTAACCACCAGTCGATTCTACGTAGAATTCGATGGGATGACTGAAAAACTTATGAAAAGTGTGCAGGAAGTCGCTTTTCAGGGGCAGGTCAAGGGCAACGATAAACCGTTAATGTCGACTAAAGATGGTAAAACCCTACGTCAAAGCACCTCAGCTGGGTTTGAAGAACAGCCCAACATCACGATTGAGGTATACCTGATGAAAGGCGATACAGAATTTTACACCTGGATGGAAGACACCATGCCCACGAGTTACAGTGGGGCTGGCGCCGGGGGGGGAAAGTGGGCTGATCGACGGAAAAATGGGTCGATTGTAGCCTACGACCCCGGTGACAACGAAATCATGCGCTGGGACATTAAAAATGCCTGGGTAAAGAGTTATAAGGTTTCTGATTTTTCGGCTGATGGCGCAGATCTGGCTTTTGAAACCTTCGAGCTGGTTTGTGAAGATATCAAGCGTGTGGCGTAACCGCTTGGCCATAATAGGAACCCACTGAAGTTTACATGAAGATGAAGTAAATGGCTGAAAATGAAGTCCTAACAAATTCCAGGTTTTATTTTGAGCTTGACGGCATGACTGAATTAGTCGTCAAAAAAATTAGCGGGATTCAAATCACCTTAGAAGCGGCGGGTGATATGAAGTCGTTTGGGGTGACCAAAGGGGGAAAGAGTAAGATGCAAGCGACGGTGAGCGGTGTCACCAGCGGCGGCGTCACCATTGATTTTGTCGCCACGGTTGAAGACAAATCTCTCCATGATTGGTATCGCGCTTCTCACCCTGCAATCGGCCCGATGGAAGGGGGTTTTTCAGAGAATAAAGGAGAACGCAAAAATGCTTCCTTAACCGTCTACTCTCAAGGAGGAGAGGATGCCGCCCGGTGGGAGTTTACGGGGGTGTTTCCGAAATCCTATAAAACCTCCAAAATGGAGCCCGGCAGCACCGAGTTGTTTACAGAAACGGTTGAGATTGTTTACGAAACCTGCCATCGTACATTATAAGGCTATGACTTGAGCGGGCTATGGTTCAATCAATCAGGCGGGGGGGCGATCGTGGCGGATTTTGAAGTCTTAACCAACTCACGGTTTTACTTAGAACTTAAGTTGCAAGGCTCAAACGACTTAATTGACGGCTATTTCATCGAGTGCCAGGGGTTTAAGCGCACTCAGGAAGCGATCGAAATTGCTGAAGTTACGGCTCAGAAGTGGGGTAGTAAGCCAGCCCCAAGAGGACGAGTCATTCGAACGAAATTGCCAGGCAATGCCAAAAGTGAAAATATCACCCTGCGGTACGGAATGACAATATCGCCGACGATGTGGAAATGGTTTCAGACGGTAGAACGGGGAAATTGGGCCAAACAGTTTAGGGATGGGGATTTATCAATTTATGACCAAGGCGGAAATACTAAAGCCCGCTTTCGTTTTCTGGGCGCCTGGCCCATGAGTTACAAAATTGGCGACGTCAAGGCGTATGGCAGTGATTTCCAAATCGAGGAATTGGAGTTGGCTGTCAATGAATTTATGCGGGTTCAGCCGGATGGCAATGAATATTCCTAACCCAAATTCTGATTGGGTAGAGAATCCCAAACCCCACATTCTTGCTAGGGAGGACTTTTAATTGAACCGAATGATATAGAGATATCTGTTTAAGAGAGGGATAGGTGATTCAAACCGAATTTGAGTTTATGCTGCCTAAGGGCTACTTGGATGCAGAAGGTAATCTCCATCGTAAGGGGGTGATGCGATTATCGACTGCCATGGATGAAATCTCTCCACTGCGAGATCCCCGGGTGAAATCTAACCCCGCTTATGCAACCGTCATTATGTTGTCGCGGGTGATTATCAAGTTGGGAGCGTTAGAAGAGGTGACGCCTAGGGTTGTGGAGGGCTTTTTCGCCTGTGACTTGGATTATCTACAAACCTTTTATCGCCAGATCAACGAACTGGATGAACCTGTTATAGATACCCCTGATAAAACTGAACAATCATCAATTACGAGCCCTTCTTAAGCTTTCAATGGTTTGACTTTATATTCTAAGTGACCGCTTATGTCTGAATCAGACCCTTTAATCACTACATTTAACTTTGTTCTCCCGCGAGGGCTTATGGATCAGGCAGGAAATGTGCATCGTCAAGGAACGATGCGGCTCGCTACCGCTAAAGATGAGATAATTGCGGATAAATATCCTCGGGAACGAAAGTCTCCCACCTATCGAACGTTGCTGATGTTGTCTCGGGTAATTACTCGACTCGGGACTTTAACACAGGTGACGTCTGAGCACCTTGAGGGATTATTTACCAAAGATTTAGCCTATCTCAGGGAGTTTTACAATCGGATTAATCAGCAGGGCAATGTATTGATTGCCACTCAATGTCCCCAGTGTAGCCATGGATTTGATGTGGAGTTAGTATTGTCGGGGAAGTCATCAGCTACCCCTTAGAACAGGTGCGGGAGGAGGTGGCTTGCATCGCCCTTAATTTTCACTGGTCGCTGGAGGATATTTTGAATTTGGAACATCGAGATCGGAGACAATGGGTTAGCGAAATTCAGAAGGCTAGGCGGTAGGGAGCTGTCATGGTAACTAATAGCGACAATTCGGGTGCTCAACGGCAGAAAAAGGAGAGGTTAAATCACCTTTTACAAGCGGTTATGCTGACCAGTTTGATTGTCACGGGAGGGCTAGCAATTTCTCGTTTTTTGGGCTTTTTTGAAAAGATAGAAATTGCTGCTTATGACAGTTTTATTCGCCTTAAACCGGTTGAGCCTTTGGACGATCGCTTCTTAGTAATCGGAATCAGCGAAGAGGATATCCAAAATCGTCAGGAATACCCAATCAAAGAAGGCACCGTTATTGAACTGCTGGAAGAGCTGGGACGTCATGAACCCCGGGCCATTGCCCTAAACTTCCCGCTAGATTTTCCTCAAGGCACTGCGGCAGAACGGAAGCGGCTGACTGAACTGTTAGAGGGCAGCAATCACATCGTGTCTGCCTGTCTTATCAGTTCTGAACAGTTTCCAGGGATCGCCCCAGCCCCCGGCGTCAATGAGGAACTGGTGGCGTTTGCTGATTTCCCTCAAGACAGTGATGGCATTATCCGCCGCAGCATATTGGTGTCCGCACCCACTGCATTGTTTGTGAATGAGGTGGTGAGATCGCACCTATGTAACCAGCCAGGAGAAGAATTGCTCTCTTTGAGTCTTTTATTAGCGGTGATTTATCTAGAAGATGAGGGTTTCTACGCCGAACAAA